>JAHEDL010000077.1 GCA_024641255.1 Pseudorhodobacter sp. | reverse complement strand
ATCCACCCCGACGCATCTGCCGAAATGCCCAAGGCTTGCAGGCTATAGCTGGTCACCCGCATCAGCCCAGCGGCATCGCGCAGGGTCAGGCCAGACAGTTCAACCGGTGCAAGATCGGCCAGCAAAACCACCACCGCCGCGTCGCGCAGCACGGTGAATTCGGCCTCATGCGCGGCCTGAGCCGCCTCGATTGCAAACGCAAGATCGCCGGGTTTGGCCAAAACCTGCCCATTGACCGCCAACAGCACATCGCCCGGCAAAATCCCGGCGGTGGCGGCAAGGCCCGCCGGTTTCACCGCATCAACCAGCAAGCCTTGCGCCGAAATCGACAAGGCTTGTGCCAGTTGCCGATCCACCGCGCGGGCGGTCAGGCCCAAAGCGGGCAGCGGCGCCAATGTTTCGTCGATCAACCCCTGCACGATGCGGGCCAGATCGGTGGCGGGAATGGCATAGGCGATGCCCACAAACATTCGGCTGCCATCGGCGATCTGCGCGTTCATCCCCACCAGCGCGCCGGTTGCATCCAACAATGGCCCGCCAGACGATCCGGGGTTAACCGCCGCGTCGTGTTGCAGCATGCGGATGGGTAGGGCCGCTTCGACCTGCCGCGCCAACGCCGAAATCCGACCTTCGGTGACGGTAAATTCAACCCCCAGCGGGGCACCCAAGGCCCACACCTCGGCCCCCAAAAGCGGGGCTTGGGTTGCGGGTTGCAGACCGCGTCGCCCCGGTTTGACGGCAAGAACGGCCACATCGCGCGACCGATCGGCGGCGATCACAAGCGCGATTTGTTCGGCACCGCTGGCGTCGGTTAGCCGCACTTCGCTGGCGGCACCGACAACATGCGAATTGGTCACGGCAACCTCGCCACTGCCCCACAGAAACGCCGAGCCTAGAAAACGGTCTTCGGCATCAGCGCTGTGAACGGTAAACACCCGCGCCATCGCGTCTTCCAGCACCGCCGCCGTGGCCGGGGCGGTGGCAAAGCTGGCAAGCAGCAGCGCAATTGCCAGGGCAGCTTCGGCCAAGGGGCGCAAACGAACGGCAACGGAAACTGGCATGAAACCCTCTTGTTCTGACATGGCTCAAGGCTAGCCATGCCGCCGCAGCAATACCCGTGACAAAGGCCGTCATGAAAATTTCTTTGGTTTTTCAAAGCCTCGCAGCGAAGTGATTGGGCTGCGACATCACCGCTTTGGCAAATCTGCGAAAAGCCGCATATGTTGTGGGCAACGATAGGAGCCAACCATGCTGATCCGCCCAACCCGCCGCAGTTTTCTTGCGGGCGCCGCTGCGCTGCCGCTTGCCGGTCTTGCCCGCCCGTCTTGGGCCGCCACGCCCGCCCTGACCATCGCATCGCGCCAGATCGAGGTGCTGGGCAAGGCCGCGACGGTTTACGGCTTTACCGGCGCGGACGGCAAGGCGGGGATTTCGGCCAAGGCGGGCGATCGGCTGACCGGGGCGGTGCTGAACAGCAGCGACGGCGGGGTGATCACGCATTGGCATGGCCAGGTGATGGCCGCCGAGGGCCAGGACCGCGCCTATAGCGGCGGCGGCGAATTGGCCGTGGGCGCGCAAGACATTGTGGATTTCGAACTGACCCCTGGCACGCATTGGATGCATTCGCACCAATTGACCGAACAGCGCATGATGGCGGCGCCGATGATCACCCGCGAGGCGGATGCCGAAGATATTCAAGAGGTTGTGCTGATGCTGCACGACTTTGCCTTCCGCACGCCGGAAGAAATTCTGGCAGAACTCGGCGTGTCAATGATGCACGGCCATGGCGCGACCGGAAACGAGGCCGATACCGGCATGGGCGCGATGGCGGGGATGGATCATTCGCAGATGACCATGGGCGGTATGTCCGGCATGGCGGGTATGGGCATGGGGGGCATGATGACCCACGCCAATGACGTGAAATACGACGCCTATCTGGTGAACGACCGCAGTTTGGCCGACCCAGAGCTGGTGCAGGTCGACAAGGGCGCGCGGGTGCGGCTGCGCATCATCAACGGTGGCACCGCGACGGCGTTCTGGATTGATCCGGGGATGCTGGAATCGGTGGTGATCGCGACCGACGGCAGCCCGTGCCAACCGCTGAGCGCGCCAGCCTATCCGATTGCGCAGGGCCAGCGGCTTGACCTGATTGTGACCATTCCGGCCGAGGGCGGTGCCTTCCCGATTTTCGCGCAGGTCGAGGCGATGCCAAACCGCACCGGCATCATTCTTGCCACTGCGGGGGCAGAGGTGGGCAAGCAGGCCGAGATGGCCGAAGCCGCCAGCGCCTATGTCGACAGCAGTTTTGATGCGCGTTTGCTGGCCGTGAACAGCCTGCCCGACCGGCCCAGCACCCAGATGCAGCACCTGATGCTGGGCGAAGAGCCGGGCTATCGCTTTACCATCAACGGGGCTGCCCATGGCGAGGCCGCACCGATTGCCGCCAAAACCGGCGATCGGCTGGAGTTGATGTTCATGAATATGGGCATGATGATGCATCCGATGCACCTGCATGGCCATCATTTCCAGATTGTCGATGTTGGCAATGGCCGCTTCAACGGTCCGCGCCGCGATGTGGTGGCGGTGGCCCCCGGCAGCATGGTGACGGTGGCGGTCGATCTGGACAAGCCCGGATCGTGGTTCTTGCATTGCCACCATCTTTACCACATGGCGACCGGGATGATGACCGAAGTCTTGGTCAGCTGACGGCGGTCTGGTGGCAATCGCGTAAAGCTGGGGGCTGTCTGCCCCCAAGGCGCTGCGGCTCTGCCGCCGCGCCTTCCCCCGAGGATATTTGGGCCAATGTGAAGGTATGGCGAAGGTGACAAATACGGTCACCGGGAAATCCGATCTTTACAGGCGGGGGCGAGGCGACGCATCGTTGTGGTAGTATTATTGCCCCCAAAGGTCTTGCCATGCGTCGTATTTTCGTTGCGGTTGCCGCCCTGCTGGCGCAGCCCGCACAGTCGCAACCCCTGTCCGCAGTGAAAACGGCAGAGCTGTCTGGTGCGCTGTATCAGGCGGGTTTAGCGGCGGATGATCCGGTGCTAATGCTTGCGGCGGCAAAGCTGCGAAAAGCCATGGTTCCGCGAGCAGAGACGGCGGGGACGGAGGCGCCGCTGGGCTGGCAGGAGATGTTGGCACGCGCTGCGGCTTTGGCAGACGGCGACGCGGATCTGTTGGCGGTGATTGACGATGTGGCGGCGGAAAGCGGCAAGGGCGTTGCGGCGGGGCCGGTTTACAGCATTGGCAACCTGAACGCCGGCGACAGCGACAGCTATCCTGCGGTTGCCTTCATTGGCGGCGATTATGCCGAGGTGTATGTCGAGGCCAAGGTGACCACCGATTTGAACATCGCAGTCTATGACAGCAAGGGGCGGCTGGTGTGCAGCGATACCGACGCCAGCCCGATTGCCTATTGCGGATGGCGCCCCGGCAGCACTGACAGCTTTACCATGACAGTGCAGAACGACGGCCCGCTTGGCGCGACTTATGCGCTGATGACGAATTAGCGATGTGGCGCGCGGCGATCTTGGCAAGTGGGCTGGTGCTGATGGCGCTGCCTGCGGTTGCACGCGAAAACTACGCGCTTCTGATCGGAGCGGCGGAGTACCGCAACCTTGATCCGAAATATTGGCTGAAAGGCCCGCCCAATGATGTGACTTTGGTGCGGACCTATCTGACCACGCAAGCGCCGGTGCCGTTTGCGCCAGAAGATGTGCTGGTGCTGGCTGACGGTATTACGGGTGCAGACCGGCCAACGCTTGCGGCAATTCGTGCGGCCTTTGCCGATTTGACCGCGCGGGTGCAGCCCGGCGACTTTGTCTATCTGCATTTTTCGGGGCATGGATCGCAGGCTCCGGCGCTGCACCCGGAAACCGAATTGGACGGTCTGGATGAAACCTTTATGCCCAGCGATATCGGGCCATGGGAGGATGCCACCGCGACGGTGCAAAACGCCTTGGTGGATGACGAAATCGGCGTGCTGATTGACCGGCTGCGTGCCAAGGGGGCCGATGTTTGGGCGGTGTTTGACAGTTGCCATTCCGGCACTGCCACGCGCGGGGTGATGCAAGACGACGTGCGGTTGCGGGACTTGCCGAGCGATGCGTTGCGCATTCCGGCAGAGGCGATGGCGGCCGCCGAAGCCCGCGCGACAAATCGCGGCTTGCCCGACCCGCGCGTGCCGCCCGAAGCGCCGTTTGATGAACCAACCAAGCCCGGCGCAGGGTCGTTCGTGGCGTTTTTTGCCGCACAAACCAATGAGGTCACGCCGGAAAAGAACCTGCCGAAAGGCAAGCCGGGGCGGGTGCCGCAAGGGGTGTTTACCTATGCTTTGATGCAGGTTTTGGCGGAATATCCGAACGCGACCTATGGCCAGATTGGCCAAGAGGTGCTGCGCAACTATGCCACCAAGAAGCTGGCCGCAACCACGCCGCTGTTTGAAGGCGATCTTGATCAGGTGGCTTTTTCGGGCACCAAAGGCGCGCGGGTGGCGCAATGGGCGGCGCAGGTTTCGGAGGGGTTTCAGATTCCGGCGGGGTCACTGCATGGGTTAAGCGAGGGTGCGGTTTTGGCGGTGATGGCCAAGGCCACCGACCCCGATAGCGCCGCCTTGGGCTATGTGCGGCTTACGACGGTCGAGACGTTTTCGGCAACCGGGCAAGCGGTAACAAGCGGTGACAGGCCGCTGCCTGCGGATTTGCCGAAGGGGGTTTTGCTGCGCAAGATCGGCAGCGATATTGACTTTACGCTGACGGTCGCGCTGCCACCCGACGGGCAATCTTCGGCCTTGGTGGCGGCGATGGCGGCGCTGAAGGCGGCCTCTGGCCCGCGTTTGGTCTATGTGGCGGCGGGCGCGGAAGCCGATCTGCGGCTTGCGGTGCTGCCCGACAGCCCGCGCCCCGATGCGATTTGGGTGCTGCCTGCGACCGGTCTGGTAGAAGACCTAGCTGCCACGCCTTCGGTTTCGACCGCAGACAAGGATGCCGCGACCTTGGGCGAAACGCTGGCCGATACGTTGACCACGATGGCACGAGCGATCAACCTGCAAAAACTGGGTGCTGCAGTGGGCGCGGGCGGGTTGGATGTTGAGGTTGAACTGCTGACCGGGCCAGACAAAGCCTCGGTTACGGCAGTGAAGGCACCTGCGGTGCCGCGGCTGATCCCGGATGATCAGGTGCATATTCTGGCGCGCAACAATATGGATCAGCCGGTTGATGTGAATGTGCTGTATATTGCCGCCGATTATTCGATAAGCCATTGGTTTTCCGGGCGGATGCAGCCCGGCGATACGTTGAAAAAGGGCCTGTTCAAGATTGGCGATCAGGTGCTGGGGGCAGAGCGGATGGTGGTGGTGATCACCCCTGCCCTGCCGCAATCGCCGGTCGAGGATCTAAGCTTTCTGGCGCAAGACGCGTTGGAACTGTCGCGCGGGATTGGGGGTTCGGGGATCAGTGCGGCGCTGGCAGAGGCGGGGTTTGGCCAGACCACCCGCAGCGCCACGGCGCTGGACGATGACGAAGCAGGAGCAGCGCCGGCGATTATTGAACTGGAACTGCGCACGGTGCCCGCGCCTTAGGGCGAATGCAAAACGCGGCAGGGTTGCCCCCGCCGCGTCGATGCTGTTCGCGAAATGGCCCTTGCTTACAGCACTTCCGACATCTTGATGACGCGGCCTTCGGCCACCGATTTCACCGCCGCATCGGCCAAAGCCAGCGCGATCAGGCCGTCTTCGCCCGAAGGCTCGGCCTTGCCCTTGCCAGCCAGCGCCGCAATGAATTGCGCGATTTCGGCAGCGTAGGCTTCGGTGTAGCGGGTCATGAAGAAATCATGCAGCGGCGGGCGGGTGTAGCCTGCGGCAGTGGCAACCTCGATCGACACAGGGCGCTGGTTTTCGGCCGAAGCCGCGCCGAGCGAGCCATGCACTTCGATGCGCTGGTCATAGCCATAGGTGGCGCGACGCGAGTTCGAAATCATCGCCTGCTTGCCCGACGCCGTTTTCAGCATCACCTGAACCGAGTCGAAATCGCCTGCCTTGCCAATTTCCGGGTCAACCAGAACGGCGGCGGTGGCGACGACTTCGCTGATTTCTTCGCCCAGCAGAAAGCGGGCCATGTCGAAATCATGGATCGTCATATCGCGGAAAATGCCGCCCGAGCGTTTGATATAGTCAACCGGCGGGGCACCCGGATCGCGCGAGGTGATCACAACCATTTCCACGTCGCCAATGGTGCCCTTGTCGATCTCGGCGCGGACGGCTTTGAAATGCGGGTCAAAGCGGCGGTTGAAGCCAACCATCAGCGTACCTTTATGGGCGCGCACGACTTCAAGGCAGGCTTTGACGCGGGCCAGCGACAGGTCGATCGGCTTTTCACAGAACACGGCTTTGCCAGCTTTGACGAATTGTTCGATCAGGTCGGCGTGGGTGTCGGTCGGCGTGCAGATCACCACCGCGTCGATATCGGTGGCGGCGCAGATCGCCTCAATGCTGCGCACGTCGCAACCGTATTGGTCGGCGATTGCCTGTGCGGCCGCCGGGAAGGCATCGGCCACCGCGACAAGTTTCGCGTTGGCATCGCCGGTGACGGCCTTGGCATGCACTTTGCCGATACGGCCAGCGCCAAGAAGTCCAAATCTTACAGTCATATCAGTCTCCTACTCGGGAGTGGCCCCGAAAACGTTTTGATCAGGCCCACCAGAACCGGCGTGATGCCGCCGGATCGGGGGAATGCTTTGCCCTGCCAACCCGGAACTGCGGGCCGCCCGCAGACCTTGGCGCGGGAAAGGGCAGGTCAGGCGTAAGCGCCTTCGGCACCGGCACCTTTTACGCCGGTGATATAGGACACGATGTCATTGCCATCGGTTTCGTCCTTGCGCAAGGAGGCGACGATGCGGCCACGGCGGAACACCACGATACGGTCGACCAGATCGA
>JAHEDL010000059.1 GCA_024641255.1 Pseudorhodobacter sp. | reverse complement strand
CGCTTTATTTCGCATGGCGTCGCTTTGCCGATAACAAGGCGGCGGTGGTGTCGGGGCTGGTACTGCTGATCATCATGCTAATGGCAATTTTCGCGCCGCTGATCACCAAAACCGGCTTTGCTGATCAAGATTTCCTGACCCAAGCCTATGCCTTCCCGTCAACCGAATTCTGGTTTGGCGTCGATGATCTGGGGCGCGATTTCTTCACCCGCATCGTCTATGGCGCACGGGTTTCGCTGACCATCGGCTTTGCCGCAGCGGCGTTTTCGGTGCTGATCGGCATCCCCTTGGGGGCCATCGCCGGGTTTTATGGCGGTTGGGCCGATTGGGCGGTGATGCGGCTGATCGAATTGTTTTCGGTGGTGCCGCCGTTGTTGGCCGCGATGCTGCTGGGGGCGCTGACCAATGGCGGCTTTTTCACCATCGTGCTGATCGCGGCGCTGTTTGGCTGGGTGCAGGTGTGCCTGTTGGTGCGCGCGCAGGTCAAAGCCTTCCGCGACAAGGAATTTGTCCGCGCCGCCGCCGCCCTTGGTGCCACGCCGGGCTATATCATCCGCCGCCACCTGATCCCGAACTCGATCTCTCCCATCATCGTGGGCTTCGTGCTGGCGATCCCCTTGGCGATGATGCTGGAGGCGTCGCTGTCTTTCCTTGGCATTGGCGTGCCGCCGCCCACCCCCAGTTGGGGGCAGATGATCAATGTCGGAATGAATTTCATGTATTTTTACTGGCATCTTGCGGTGTTTCCCACCGCAGCCCTTGCCGTCACCGTGCTGGCTACAACCCTGTTCGGCGATGGCCTGCGCGATGCTCTTGATCCCACCTTGAAAGGGCGTTGAATTGGATAATCTGGCCGCCTTCTTCTTGCTTGACCCCGAGGTTTGCTTTCTGAACCACGGCTCTTACGGGGCCTGCCCGCGCCCGGTGTTTGAACGCTATCAACGCTGGCAGTTGCAGCTTGAACGTCAGCCGGTCGCTTTCCTTGATCCGGCGCGCGGCTTGTCGGGCTGGATGCGCGACGCGCGGGTTGCGCTGGCCACAGAATTGGGCGCTGACCCCGACGATCTGGTCGGGGTGATGAACGCCACCTACGGGCTGAACATTGTCGCACAATCGCTTGACCTGCAGCCGGGCGACGAGATTTTGACCACCGATCACGAATATGCCGCGTTGGAAAAAACCTGGGCCTATGTCTGCCGCAAGACCGGCGCAAAGGTGGTGCAAGTTACCGTGCCCCTGCCGCTGACCGAAGAGGCGCAGTTTACCGATGCGGTGATGGCGGGCTTTACCGACCGCACGCGGGTGCTGTTTCTCAGCCATATCACCTCGGCCACGGCGCTGCTGTTTCCGATTGAGCGGGTGGTGCAGGCCGCGCGCGACCGCGGGGTTTACTCGGTGATCGACGGCGCGCATACGCCGGGGCACATCCCGTTGAACCTTGCGGCGCTGGACGCCGATTTTTACGCCGGCAACTGTCATAAATGGCTGATGGCGCCAAAAGGCTCGGCCTTCCTGCACGTCCGGCGCGCCCTGCAACACATGATCAACCCGCTGGTGATCAGCCACGGCTGGGCCGAAGACGCCAATACCCCCGGTGCGAAAGGCGCGTTTGGCAACTCTGCCTTCATCGACGCGCTTGAAATGCAAGGCACCCGCGACCCGGCGGCTTGGCTTGCCGTGCCAGCGGCGATCAGGTTTCGCGCCGATCACAATTGGCCGCAGGTGGCGCAAAGCTGCCGTCAACTGGTGCAAGACACCGCCGCCCGCGTGCGTGCGCTGACGGGCCTGCCGGCGCTAAGCTCTGCCGAATTCTGCGCGCCGCAAATGGTGTCAATGCCGGTGCCGCCCTTGGACCCGGTGGCGTTGAAGGCCGCGCTCTGGGATCGCAAGATCGAATTGCCCTGCTTCAATTGGCAAACCCATTCGATTGTTCGGGTGTCGGCGCAAGGCTATAATACGCCTGCGCAGATGGACACGCTTGTCGCAGCCTTGACAGAATTACTGCCGCCGCTATCAGCCAAGGGCTGACCCGCGCGCTTCGCGCCTTAGGAGACGGCCATGACCCGTGCCGCAATCGCCTATCTTGAACCCATCGACACCCCCGCGCGCGGGGTGGCTGTGCTGGACGCTTTGGCGGAAATGATCGAAAGAGCGGGCCTGAAGGTCGGGGATCGGCTGCCACCCGAAGTGGCGCTGGCCACCGCATTGGGGGTGGGTCGTTCAACCATCCGCGAGGCGCTGAACCGCTGGGAAGGCTTGGGCATCATCCGCCGCCGCCGCGGCGACGGCACCTACCTGACCGCCAAGGTGCAAACCTCGCAAGGGCCACTGCCCACGATGATCCGGCTGGAAGGCGAGGCAATCTTGCGGCTGCTGGACATGCGCCGGGTGATCGAAACCGGCACGGTGCGCCGCGCCGCGCTGAACGCGACCGATGCGCAGCGGGCCGAAATCAGCCGGCTCTGCGATGAACTGCTAAAGATCGTCGGTGCAGGCCTGCCATACCGCGCCGCCGATGCCGCGTTTCACAATGCGATCTGCGACGCCACCGGCAACCCGATGTTCGGGCAAATGCTGGCCAAGATGGATGATGCGCTGGAACGCTCCTCGGAATCGCCGTTCTCGGTGCCGGGCTTTGGCCTTGCGTCGTTTCCGCCGCACCGCGATCTGGCCGATGCGATTGTGGCGGGCGACCCCGACGCCGCCGAAGTCGCAATCAACATCATCATCGACAGCGTCGACTCTGAAATTCGCCAGATCATCGCGCCGATCAATACACCTGCCGACGAACCGCTAAAGTTTAACTAAAATTTGCCTCACCTTGGCACAAATATCCCACGGGGGGCCGTCCCGGCAAAGCCGGGGCGGTGGGGGTGTGAAACCCCCTTTTACTGATACCGTGCATAGCCCAGATCGGCGGTTTCGATATCGGCTTTGCGCCCCGACACCAGATCGGCCAACACCCGCCCCGACCCTGCCGCCATCGTCCAACCCAAAGTGCCATGGCCAGTGTTCAAGAACAGGTTCTGGATCGGCGATTTGCCCAAAACCGGGGTGCCATCCGGCGTCATCGGGCGCAGACCGCACCAGAACGTCGCGCGGCTTTGGTCGCCCGCACCGCCAAACAGATCTTCCACAGAATGTTCCAGCGTGGCGCGGCGCTTGGGATGCAGGGTCATGTCAAACCCGGCAATTTCTGCCATGCCGCCCACCCTGATCCGGTCGCCCAGACGGGTGATTGCGATCTTGTAGGTTTCGTCCATCACGGTTGATTCCGGCGCGCGGCTTGCATCAACGATCGGCACGGTGATCGAATAGCCCTTCACCGGATAGACCGGCAGCTTGATCCCCAAAGGCCGCGCCAGCAGCGGCGAAAAGCTGCCAAGCGCCAACACGAAAGCATCCGCCGTTATCCGACCTTCCGAGGTGTGGACCGCCGCAACCTTGCCCATCTGCATCTCTAGCCGATCGATGCGCACGCCATAGCGAAAGGTCACGCCCGCTGCCGCCGCCATATCGCCCAAGCTGTTGGTGAACTTGAAACAGTCGCCGGTTTCATCGCCCGGCAGTCGCAACCCGCCAGCGATCTTATCGCGGCTGGTGGCCAACCCCGGTTCGGCGGCGATGCAGCCATCGGCATCCAGCACTTCGAACGGCACGCCGTCGGCCTTCAAAACCTTGATGTCCTTGTAAGCGCCCTCGACCTGCTTTTGGGTGCGAAACAGCTGCAATGTGCCTTGGGTGCGTTCGTCATAGGCAATGCCGGTATCGGCGCGCAGCTGCATCAGGCAATCGCGGCTGTATTCCGCCAGACGCACCATGCGGCTTTTGTTGACCTCATAGGCGGCCGAGGTACAGTTCATCAGCATCCGCGTGACCCAAGACAGCTTTGCCAGATCTGGCAGCGGCTGAATGATCAGTGGCGCATGGCGCATGAACAGCCATTTCATCGCCTTGGCCGGAATCCCCGGTGCGGCCCAAGGGCTGGCATAGCCGGGGCTGATTTCGCCTGCGTTGGCGAAAGAGGTTTCCAGCGCTGGCGCAGGTTGACGGTCAATCACCGTGACCTCGTGCCCGGCTTTCGCCAGATACCACGCCGAGGTAACACCAATTACACCCGCACCAAGAATGACAACTTTCATCTGCAACCCTTCGCTGTATGCGACCTTCTGTTGCGGTGCAGCATAGTCCGTTTCAACGAAAGGACTTGGGGAAGTTCAGGGTAATTGGCAAAAATATTCGAAGATAATTCGAAGAAATAGATATAATGATAAAATACTGTGCGACGCATTACAGATTGCGCGAATAAATAACCGAAGTGAAAATGGTGCGATTCTGCGCGGCGGCAACGGTATTTGGCTTTTCGCTGCTGCCGTCAGGGAAAATTCATCGTTTGGCTGCTGCTTTAAAAAGCAAATTCTTTTGCGCCGCCGCCTTGCGCGCGTAAACTTGACCCGCTGATCAACAACAGTTGTTGACAGATCGCCCCGGCGCAGGACTAATCTTAAACCATGGGTCGGTGCGGGCGGCGCGGTTTTACCAAATTGCCCGAACGCCGATCTAATCAAGACAAGGTGCGCCAAGCACCTGCTGCCATCCGTGAAAACGGATCAACAATAGGGAGACTTACGTGAAAAAACACACCGATCTTAGCCGCCGCGGCTTTCTGAAAACGTCGGCCGTTGGCGTGGGCGCACTTGCTGCCCCGGCGATCATTTCGTCCAAGGCGCTGGCCTCGTCGGGCGAGCTGAACTTCACTGGCTGGGCCGGCTATCCGGTTCTGGCGGAAAAGGCGTTCCCGGCGTTCGAAGCCGCAACCGGCATCAAGGTGAACTTCACCGAACAACCCGACCAGGACACCATGTTCGCCCAAGCGAAAGTGGCATTGGAATCGGGCGGCATCGACGTGATCGAACCGACGATTGACCGCGTTGGCGCATGGAACACCAACGGCCTCTTGGGCGCGTGGGACGAATCGAAACTGGCCGTGTCGAACTATCTGCCGGGTCTGGCGGATGGCGCTGCGGGCGAACGGTCGCGCAAAGACGGCGCGCTGCTGTATGTTCCGTCGAACTGGGGCACCGAGGCGCTGGTTTACAACAAAGAATCCGCAAAGCTGGGCGATCCGGCCAGCTTGGGCGCGCTGTTCGACCCGGCAAACCAGGTCGTGCTGCGTCCGCATTCGGCACTGGCCGCAATGGGCCGTTGGCTGGATGCAACCGGCAAGCTGCCGCGCCCGTGGATGGATGGCTATTCTGACATGGAAGCCATGGTTCAGCTGTGGGACATCGCGCTGGCCGAAGCCGTCAAGGCCAAGGGCAACGTGGTGCAGTTCTGGTCGGGCGAAAACGAAGCCAACGCTGGTTTCGTGGCAAACGGTGCAACCGTTGGTCTGTGCTGGGATTCGACCGGCTTCAACCTGCGCAATGACGGCTACGGCTATGCCGCGCCGTCCGAAGGTGCCTTTGCTTGGCACCAGGGCTTTGTGCTGATGAAGAACGCCGTCAACGTCGAACAGGCGCATGAATTCGCCAAGTGGGTTTCGACCCCGGAAGGCGCATCGCTTTGGGCAACCGCGTTCTCGTCGAACCCGGTCGGCAAAGGCGCGCCTGAGCTGATGGACCCGGAAGTTTCGGCTTACTATTCGGGCACCTTCAACGACGACGCGCTGTCCAAGCTGTGGTGGTGGCCGGACCAGTCGGCAGAGTTCCTCGCCAAGCGCGGCGAATATGCTGACAAGTACAAAGCGTCTTGATTTCAGGCTGATCTAAGGATGCGCCGGGCTGAATGGCCCGGCGTGTTCATTTCTTGGGCGTAGTGGACTGATAGCTGTCGAATAACTGGCTATATCCATTGCGACGGCAAATCGGCCTGCTAGGCTGCAAGACAGAATAAAAAGACCAACGGGGAAGAAGGACGCGTCAATGAGCGCTGGCATTGATCTTGATAACGTATGCTGTGATTTTGGAAGCTTTCGGGCTGTTGACCATGTGAATGTCAACATTCAGCCCGGCGAGTTCTTCTCTTTCCTTGGGCCGTCGGGCTGCGGCAAAACCACGATTTTGCGGATGATTTCGGGCTTCACCGATCCGTCTTCTGGCGTGATCCGCATCGGCGGAAAGGATATGAAGGGCCAACGCCCGAACCAGCGCCCGACTGCGCTGATTTTCCAGAACCTTGCGCTGTTTCCGCTGATGACGATCTGGGAAAACATCTCTTTCGGCTTGGAAGTGCGCGGGGTTGATAAAGCCACCCGCCGCAAGCGCGCCGAAGAACTGCTGGAACTGGTCGATCTGCCGAACGCCGCCGACAAGATGGCAAGCCAACTGTCGGGCGGCCAAAAGCAGCGCGTCGCAATCGCGCGGGCGTTGGCGGTTGAACCGTCGGTGATGTTGCTGGACGAACCGTTGTCGGCGCTTGACCTGAAACTGCGCCAGCATATGCGCGCCGAACTGCGCGCCATTCAAAAGCGCACCGGCGTGACGTTCATCTACATCACCCACGACCAAGGCGAAGCGCTGGCGATGTCGGACCGTGTGGGCGTGATGAGCCACGGCAAACTGCAACAGGTCGCCAATCCGCGCGATATTTACAACAATCCGGTCAACGGTTTCGTGGCGTCCTTTGTTGGCGAAAACAACATTCTGGACGGCGCGGTGCAAAACGCGGGCAGCGGTATGGCCAGCTTTAACACCGCCATCGGCACCTTCCGCGCCCGCATTGCCGACGAAGTTACCGGCGGCAAGGTCAAACTGTATGTCCGCCCCGAACACACGCTGCTGTCGGCGACGCCGGGCGCCGAAAACTCGGTTCCGGTGACGGTGTCGGACGTGGCGTTCGAAGGCAACTTCATCGCCGTGCAGGCACAGACCGAAAATGGCACCACCCTTGTCGCCGAAGTGCGCAATGACGGTTCCGCCACGGTTCCGGCCCCCGGCACCAAGATGCACATGACCTTCGACGCGGCCCGCGCCGCTATTCTGCCCAACGAGACCGGC
>JAHEDL010000053.1 GCA_024641255.1 Pseudorhodobacter sp. | reverse complement strand
GGCGGAATTCTGGGTGAACCCTGACATGACAGCCGAAGCGGCAGCTCTTGCGGTGCGGCAGGGCTTTACTGCGGTCAAATTCGACCCCGCAGGCCCCTATACCATTCGCGGCGGCCATGAACCGGCGATGAGCGATATTTCGCGGTCGGTCGAGTTCTGCAAGAAAATCCGCGAAGCTGTGGGCGATAAGGCCGATCTGCTGTTTGGCACGCATGGCCAGTTTACCACCCCCGGCGCGATCCGGTTGGGCCGCGAGTTAGAGCCGTATAACCCGCTGTGGTATGAAGAGCCGATCCCGCCAGATAACTTGCTGGAGTTTGCCGAAGTCGCGAAATCGGTGCGAATTCCGCTGGCAACCGGCGAACGGCTGACCACCAAGGCCGAGTTTGGCACGCTGCTGCGCGCAGGCGGGGTGAAGATTTTGCAACCGGCGCTGGGACGGGTGGGCGGCATTTGGGAAGCCAAAAAGATTGCCGCCATTGCCGAGATTTACAACGCCGAAATGGCACCGCATCTGTATGCGGGGCCGGTGGAATGGGCGGCGAATATTCACTTTGCGGTGTCGATCCCGAATATTCTGATGGCGGAAACCATTCAAACCGGCGGCGCCTTCCACCTGAAACTGATCAAGCACAGCATCAAATGGGAGGATGGTTATATTCTGCCGCCAGAGGCCCCCGGTTTGGGCATCGAGTTTGATGAAGACGTGGCGCGGGCGCATCCGTTTACCGGCACCGGGCTGCATTTGCAGATGCAAGAAGCGCCGTGCGATTATCGCCACGGCAACCGGTTTGAAGGCGGCGCCCCTGCGCCCAGCAAATAGCCGCTAAATCGGCAAGGCCCAAAGCGCCAGAAACGGCGCGGGGCCGGCCCGCATGGCGTGCAAAATGCCGGGCGCATTATAGATGTGACCATCAACGCCGGGGTCGGTCCAATCCATCCCGGCGTTCCACCATGTGCCGGGGGACAGCGGCAGGTAGATTTCGCCGGGCGGATGACTGTGCGGCGGATATGCGGTGTCGGCAGGGTCGGCCGATGACTGCCGCGCCCGATGCAGACGCGGGGCAACTGCGGCAAAGACCCGCGCCAAGGCATCATCGCGCGCGGCAAGCGGCGGAGCGACCCAATCACAAACTGGCAGGTCCGGTGGTGATCCGCGACAGCGCGGCTTCGGCGGCGGTCAGAAGTGATTGCAGAACTGGGTCGCGCATGGGACCTTTATCCAAGGTGCCAAAGCCACATGCGGTGCGCCGGTTTTGGCACAGATGGCTGCGTGTCTGACGGCGGGAGTGTTACGACTTTCACCCATCCGGCCAAGCGGCGGCCCGGATGCTTAGGGGCCCGATAGCCGCGCGCGGGCCGAACGGAACTGCAAAAACCGGCCAGGTCCTGCGGGTTCAGAGTTGAAGCGCGGGGGACGATGAGGGGTGAATCCAGGGGGGGTCGTCACCAATTTCAATCGGATCACGGATTTGCAGACAACTTGCCGCGGTTGCCGCGACATAATTCTGGGCCATGTCTCGCTCGCCCTTGGAAATCTTCGTGCAGTGGCCTCACTTGCGCACCAAAGGTGCTAGATTTCAGAGAGGTTGAGCGACAAGAATGAAGGCTTGGCGATCCCGGGAGGACTCGAACCCCCGACCCGCCGCTTAGAAGGCGGCTGCTCTATCCAGCTGAGCTACGGGACCGTTGCTGGGGTTTTAGCCAAGCGTCTTGGTCATGAAAAGCGAATTCGGGTCTTCGACATAGCCTTCGAACGGCGGGCAATCGACGAAGCCGGCTTTGTAATACAAAGCACGGGCGGCGATGAAGGTGGGCTGCACCCCGGTTTCCAGCGAAAGGCGGCTAAAGCCCGCAGCTTGCGCCTGCGTCAGAAGATGATCCAGCATGGTGCGCGAAAGCCCCCTGCCCCGCGCTTCGGCCAGCACATGCATTGACTTGATCTCAGCGTGCGTGGCGTCGATGCGCTTGAACGCCCCCATCGCCAGCGGTTCGCCGTTATCGCGCAGCACAAAGAACGACACGTCGGGCACAGCCAACTGGCCCGCGTCCATCATATGGATGCTTTCGGGCGGGGTATCGGCGTGCATGTCGGCGGTGTGGCGCTGCATCAGCAGCGCCAGATCTTCGCCAAGCGGGCTTTCTTTGCTGATAGTAACTGCCATCAGTTGCCCCCCATGCCCAGCATATCGGTGCCGTTGACCAAGAAGCCGCCAGCGGCTGTGGTTTCCAGCTCCCACACCAGTGCGCCATCTGCGCCCGGCTTTGCCATGGCTTCGGCCATGCCCAGCATCGGCGTGATCTGCCCGCCCATTTCGGGCGGAGCGGCGGCAAGCGCCTGTTTCACCGCAGTGATGCCGGTTGCCGTCAGTTTGGCCTTGCCCACCGGCATGGTGGTTTCGGGGCCAAAGGTCAGCGCGCCTTCGTAGGCTACGGTGTAAATCGGCGCGGTGATGCTGCCCGGCGCAAGCGTCAGATCGACAACGCCATCGGGCAACAGCGCGGCCAGCAGGGCTGCGTCTTGTTCTGGGGTGTTGGGTTTGGGGTTCGCCAGATCAAGCGTTTCCAGCAAGATCGCAGCCGGGGCGGCAAGGTTGAAGCGCGAGGCAGAAAAATCGACGCTGACCGATTGCGGCACCAGATTGGCGGCCCAATCAGGGACGATGCCTTCGGGCAGCACCAAGCCGTTGAGAGCAAAGGCTTCGCGGAACAGGCCCTTTTCAACCAGCCCATTCAGTTCGACCGATACCGTCATATCCGACAGGCTGACCGGCCCCATCGGCGAGCCGACCGAAACGGCGGTGATCGCACTGGTAGAGCCAAGGTGATCAAACAACGGCATACCGTCTTTGATGATGCCTTTCAGCGTGGCTTGCTGCGCCACAATCGCCGCCTCTTCCGGGTTGGCGACAAAGAAGGCGATCAGCTTGTAGATCGCGTCGGGGCGCATGCCGGTGACGGTGGCATCGCCGGTCGAACTTTCGGCGGTCAGGGTCAGCGGCATCGGTTCTGGCCCCATGCCCGGCATGGTGAAGGTTTCTGACAGACCTTCCATTGCATAGGTGGTGGTGGTGTCGACGCCCGCAGCGCCGGCTTTGGCGGTGCTTTCATAGCTGACGCTGTTCACCGCATAAGCCACATCGGTGGCCATGCCGTTGGGATCGGTGATCTTTTCGGTCACCGCGATGTCGCTGGCTTTGGTGGACGAAGTGGTAAACGCGCCCAAGCTGGTGTCGAAGGTGCCGGTGCCTGCCAGATTGCCAACCTTGACTGCAATGTCAGCTTGACCGGGAACAGTAAGGCTGAAGGCAAGGGATTGGTCTTGCGCCATTTCCCAAGTGCCGTCGCCGTTGTCGGTCAGGGTGAATTCAATCGGCGTGGCGGAGGATTTCACCTCTGCCGGGGCTTTGGCCAACAGCGGCGCGAAATCCAGCTTGACCTGATAAAGGTCGCCCGCCGGGGTGACGGTAACGACGCCATCGGTGGCACCAAGATAGGTTTGCAGCGTGGTGGTCAACGCCGTGGCGCCTTCGGGCGTGGCTTCGGCAGCGGCGAAACCGGCGATCAGGCTAAACGGCAGGGCGAGAGCAGCAATACGCATAAGATGTACCTTTTCGTATAGAAAAAGCCCGCCAAAGCGGCGGGCCGGGGTGGCTTTCGCCGCAGATTAGTGGGTCCAGACGCCCCGGCGGTCGGTGGCGAAGTTTTCGCCATAGCCGCGCGCGCGGATCAGTGGTTTGCGCTTTTGCGGCTCGACCAGATCAAATTCGATACCATTCGCTGCCGCATAGGCTTCGGCCGCCTCACGCGATTCAAAGCGCAGTTTGACTTGGGTCTGGGTATCGCTGCTGCTGGTCCAGCCCATCAGCGGATCAACCTCACGCGCAGAGGCGGGGGCAAATTCCAACACCCAGGTGGTGGTCTTGGCGGTGCCCGACTGCATCGCGGTCTTGGCGGGCTGATAGATACGGGCGCGCATGTTGAAAACTCCCTTGGCTTGGGCAGGTTTATTCCGAAATCGGGGGGGAAAAGCAAGGCCGCAATCGGTCGCATTTTTCATGGGCAAAGCAGGCGCGGGCAAGATGCTGTCAGTTGGCCACAGGGAGTGTGGGTGGGGTGTATGGCGCGGCCAACTGACAGTAGTTTGCTGCTTGCCCGTTCAGATTGCAGCAAGGCGTCGCGCAAAACAACCCTTACTTGCATTATTGAATCGTATTTTCGCTAAAATTGCATCGAGTTTATTCACTTTGCCGCAAGATCGGTTAACACAAGGTGTCGCCCCCCTTCCCCGTGAACAAAAACAGAATAGATTAGCGAGCCGGAGGGAATCATCATGCCCCACAACAACAGCAATGCCCTGTCAGACCGCCCCGAAGTGCTGACCCGCCCCAAGTTGGAAGGCGGCAAACGATTCGTGCTGAATACGCCGTTTACAGCGGCGGGCGACCAGCCGCGTGCGATTGCGGAACTAACGCGTGGGGTGTTGGCAGGCGAGCATGATCAGGTGCTGCTGGGGGCAACCGGCACCGGCAAGACCTTTACCATGGCGAAGGTGATCGAAGAAACCCAGCGCCCGGCGATCATTCTGGCGCCCAACAAGACGCTGGCGGCGCAATTATACGGGGAATTCAAAAGCTTCTTCCCCGACAACGCGGTCGAATACTTCGTTTCCTACTACGACTATTACCAACCCGAAGCCTATGTGGCGCGCACCGATACCTTCATTGAAAAGGAATCGCAGATTAACGAGCAGATCGACCGGATGCGCCACTCGGCCACGCGGGCGCTGCTGGAACGCGACGACGTGATCATCGTGGCGTCGGTGTCGTGCATTTATGGCATCGGGTCTGTCGAAACCTATTCGGCGATGACGCAGGATCTGATTGTTGGCCAAAGCTATGATCAGCGGCAGGTGCTGGGTGAATTGGTGGCGCAGGCCTATCGGCGCAACGATCAGGCATTTCAGCGCGGTTGCTTCCGCGTGCGCGGCGATTCGGTTGAAGTTTGGCCCGCCCACCTTGAAGATCGGGCGTGGCGGTTTTCGTTCTTTGGCGAAGAGCTGGAGGCGATTATTGAATTCGACCCGCTGACGGGTGCCAAGACCGATACGTTCAAACAGATCCGCATCTATGCCAACAGCCACTATGTCACACCGCGCCCGACGATGCAGCAGGCGGTGCTGGGCATCAAGAAAGAGTTGCGCCAGACGCTGGATCTGATGGTCAGCCAAGGCAAGTTGCTGGAAGCACAGCGGTTGGAACAGCGTACCAGCTTTGATCTGGAAATGCTGGAGGCAACCGGGGTTTGCAGCGGCATTGAAAACTATTCGCGCTATCTGACGGGGCGGGCGCCGGGCGAACCGCCGCCGACGCTGTTCGAATTCATTCCCGACAATGCCATTGTTTTTGCCGATGAATCGCACGTGTCGGTGCCGCAGATCGGCGGCATGTACAAGGGCGACTTCCGGCGCAAGATGACGCTTGCCGAACACGGGTTCCGGCTGCCGTCTTGCATGGATAACCGGCCGCTGAAGTTCGAAGAATGGGACGCGATGCGACCGCAATCGGTGTTTGTTTCGGCAACCCCGGCAGCGTGGGAGTTGGAGCAATCGGGCGGTGTGTTCGTGGAACAGGTCATTCGCCCGACCGGCCTGATTGATCCGCAGGTTGAAATCCGCCCGGTTGAAATGCAGGTCGATGACTTGCTGGACGAAATCCGCAAGGTTGCGGCGCAGGGGTTGCGGGTGCTGGTGACAGTGCTGACCAAACGCATGGCCGAAGACCTGACGGAGTATTTCCACGAACAGGGCATTCGCATCCGCTATATGCATTCGGACATCGACACCATAGAACGCATTGAAATCTTGCGGGATTTGCGGCTTGGCGCGTTTGACGTGCTGGTGGGGATCAACCTGTTGCGCGAAGGCCTGGATATTCCCGAATGCGGGCTGGTGGCGATTTTGGATGCTGACAAGGAAGGCTTCTTGCGCAGCGAAACCTCGCTGATCCAGACCATCGGACGCGCGGCGCGAAATTCGGATGGCAGGGTGATCATGTATGCCGACCGCATTACCGGCAGCATGGAGCGGGCGATTGGCGAAACCAACCGTCGCCGCGAAAAGCAGGTTGCCTACAACACCCTGCACGGCATCACGCCCACGACGGTGAAGAAGAATGTCGAAGACATTCTGCTGGGCATCTATCAGGGCGACACCGATCAGGCGCGGGTGACCGCGAAAATCGACAAGCCACTGTTGGGCAATAACCTTGCCAGCCACCTTGAAGCGCTGCGTCTGGCGATGCGCAAGGCCGCAGAAAACCTTGAGTTTGAAGAGGCCGCGCGGCTGCGTGACGAGGTGAAGCGGCTGGAAGCCGTGGAACTGACCATCGCCGACGATCCTTTGGCACGGCAATCCGTGGTCGAAGAAGCGGTTGAAGAGGCCACAAAGATGGCGGGGCGGTCAACGGCAGGGCGCGCCGGGCAGCGCGGCGGCAAACCCCGCAGGGGGCGCTAGCGCGGCATCAGGCCCCCAAGCGTTCGACCAAAGCAATGTTTTTCGGCGTGGCTAGGCGTTTGACAGTTACCACCGCCGACCGGCTTTCGGACCAGTAGTGAGGTGAATTCAACACCTCTGGCGGCAGCAAATTCTTCAGAAAAATCTGATGGGTCTGCTGGCGCACCGAAACTTCGTATTTCGCACTGCGCAAGCGCACGCCGGGCGACATGAAATGTTCGCGCAGCACGGCAAGGCGGTTTTCCAGCGCCTGAATTTGCGCCTTCAACTCTACATACTCATCAACCATGTTCATACACCGCTCCATCCTGATCCTGTGCCGCCGGACAGGGATAGAGCGGTGGCGCTTAAAAACCGGTAAACTCAGCCGGTCGGTTTTGGGTTAATATACGTCAACCACCTCATACATCACCGGTTCAAAGCCACGACACAGCGCGGCGATTTCGCGGTTGCGCTCGCGCATTTCCGGGGTGCGCAGCATGGCCTGATAATCCTCGCGCCGCTGCCATTTCGAATAATTGCAGATC
>JAHEDL010000040.1 GCA_024641255.1 Pseudorhodobacter sp. | reverse complement strand
TAGTCCATGTAGCTTGCCGACAAAAGCTGGCCGTTTTCGTCATAGGTGGTGTTTTCCAACAACGCCTGACCAATGCCCTGCCCAACGCCGCCATGCACCTGACCTTCCACGATCAGCGGGTTCATCACATTGCCAAAGTCATCGGCACAGGTGAACGAACACACTTCAACGCGGCCAGTCTCGGCATCCACCTCGACCTCGCAGGCATAGGCGCCCGCCGGATAGGTGAAGTTCGCCGGATCGTAGAACGAGGTTTCCTCCAACCCCGGCTCCAGCGTTTCCAGCGGATAGTTATGCGGAACATAGGCCGAAAACGCGATTTCGCCAAAGGTCTTGGCCTTGTCGGTGCCGGTCACCTGGAACTTGCCTTCTTCGAAAACGATATCGCCTTCGGCTGCTTCCAGCATATGCGCAGCAATCTTCTTGCCCTTGGCAATGATCTTGTCGACCGCCTTCACCATCGCAGACCCGGCCACCGCCAGCGACCGCGACCCGTAAGACCCCATGCCAAACGGGATCTTCGAGGTATCGCCATGCACGATATCCACTGACGCTTCGGGAATCCCCAGGCGCTCGGCGACAATCTGGGCAAACACCGTTTCGTGGCCCTGCCCGTGGCTATGTGCGCCGGTCATCACTGAAATCGATCCAGTTGCGTTCACCCGCACGGTTGCGGCGTCAAACAGCCCCACGCGCGCGCCCAATGCCCCCACCAGTGCCGACGGCGCGATCCCGCAGGCTTCGATCCAGGTCGAAAGCCCCAAACCGCGCAGCTTGCCCTTGGCTTTCGATGCCGCCGCCCGCGCTTCAAACCCGGAAAGATCGCCAAGCTCGATCATCTTGTCCAGCGTGGCATGGTAGTTGCCAGTGTCGTACACCAGTCCAACAGGGGTGGTGTAGGGGAACATATCCGGCGTGATGAAGTTCTTCCGGCGGATTTCCACCTTGTCCAACCCCAGCTCGTCTGCCGCCATATCCACGATCCGTTCAATCGAGAAGGTGGCTTCCGGGCGGCCCGCGCCGCGATAGGCGTCAACGGGTGCCGTGTTGGTGAACACCGCCTTCACGTTCACATACACCAGCGGCGTCTTGTACGGCCCCGCCATCAGCGTGCCATGCAGGAACGTCGGCGTCACCGTGGCAAAGTTCGACAGATAGGCGCCGACGTTGGCCATGGTTTCGGTGCGCAGCGCCAGGAAGGTGCCGTCTTTTTCCAACGCCAACTGAATCTTGGTCACGTGGTCGCGACCATGCGCATCCGACAAGAAGCTTTCCGACCGTTCGGCCACCCATTTCACCGGACGACCCAGCGCTTTCGACGCGGCCAGAACCGCCGCCTCTTCGCCGTAGTGATAGATCTTCGACCCGAAGCCACCGCCCACGTCAGGCGCGATCACCGTCAGTTTGTTTTCCGGGATGCCCAGCACGAAAGCTGCAATCAAAAGCCGCGTCAGGTGCGGGTTCTGGCTGGTGGTGTAGAGTTTGTAATCACCAGTGCCCGGATCAAAATCGCCGATGCTGGCCCGCGGTTCCATCGCGTTCGGCACCAGACGGTTGTTCACCAGCTCAAGCGTGGTGACATGCGGCGCCGCGGCAAAAGCCGCATCCACCGCCGCGCGGTTGTCTTCGATCCAGCCCCAGTCGAAGCAGACGTTGTTGTCGATCTCGTCATGCACGCGGTGCGACGGGTTCGCCACCGCATCGGCCATGTTCACAATCGCCGGCAGTTCGGTGAAATCAGCCTCAATCGCGGCAGCGGCATCCTTGGCCTGCTCCAGCGTTTCGGCCACAACCACCGCATAGGCGTCGCCAACGTGGCGCACCTTGCCATGCGCCAACACCGGGCGCTTTGGCTCTTTCATCGTCGCGCCGTCGCGGCTGTTGATATACCAGCCCGCCGGGTTGCCCCCAACAGCGGCAAAATCCGCGCCGGTCATGATCGCCAACACCCCCGGCATGGCCGCAGCCGCCGTGGTGTCGATCGAGTTAATCGTTGCATGCGCCATTTCCGACCGCGCGAAATAGGCAAAAGCCTGGCCGCGCAAATTGATGTCGGCGGTATAGCGGCCCTTTCCGGTCAGGAACCGGATATCTTCGCGCCGCTTTACGCTGGCGCCAATGCCATGATCTTTCGGCATTCCATCCTCCCTTAAAGCGATACGTTCAAAACGTCCGCTAATTATTTGAAATTATTCAGCTGCAACCGAAGACACATCCTGCCCAGACGCCGCCAGCACCGCCTTGACGATGTTGTGGTAACCGGTGCAACGGCAGATATTGCCCTCAAGGTAATGCCGAACTTCGGCTTCGCTGGGCTTGGGGTTTTCGGCCAGAAGTGCAGCCGACGACATCACCATGCCGGGCGTGCAAAAGCCGCACTGCAGTCCGTGATGATCTTGGAACGCTTGCTGAACCACACCCAGCGACCCGTCGGCATTGGCCATGCCTTCGATGGTTTTCACCGAAGCCCCGGCCACATCTTGCGCAAACACCGTGCAAGATTTCACCGCTTTGCCGTCAACATGCACCACGCAGGCCCCGCATTGCGAGGTATCGCAGCCCACATGCGTGCCGGTCAGCCCCAGCCCTTCACGCAAAAAAGCGGACAGCAATGTCCGCCCTTCCGCCTCTGCCGAAACGGTTTTGCCGTTCACGGTCATCGTGACTTTCGTCATTCTTTCCTCCCTTGAAATCTTTGATGTAGAAGCTCAACCGCCAATAAGACGCTTGAACCATCCTTTCTTTTCAGCCCCTTCGGCGGTTTCCTCCGAAGGGTCCGCAGGCCCTTCAACCGCCGTCTGGAAATTCTCAAAGAACTGATCGGCCAGCTTTTTGGCAAAGCTGTCGATGATCCGGCTGCCCAACTGGGCAATTTTTCCGCCAACGCTGGCATCCACCGTGTAAGACAGCAGCGTGCCAGCCTCGACCGCCTCAAGCGTCACTTTCGCGCCGCCCTTGGCATAGCCCGCCGGGCCACCCTTACCTTCGCCGGTAATTGTAACAGCCCGACCAACTTCGATGTCAGACAGTTTCACAATGCCGGTAAACCGGGCCGAAACCGGCCCGACCTTTTGCGCCACAACAGCCTCGAAGCCGTCGTCAACGCTGCCCGTCATGCTTTCGCAGCCCGGCACACATTCTTTCAAAACTTCGGGGTTCAAAATTGCCGCCCAGACCACTTCGGGGCTGGCCTTGATCTCTCGACTATCGGTCAGTTGCATATTCGGTTCCTCATCCCTTGTTCCAACCCTAGGGCGGGAATCGCCGTCGCGCTATGGTGCCTTGGTCGTAAGACCTATGGATGAGCCAAGCTCTGCCATCACCGCGCGCAGGCTTTGCGCATCAATCGGTTTCATCAACATGCCAAGCCCGCGCGCGGCACAGGCATCGCGCAGCGCTTCGGATCGGTCCGCCGTGACAAGCCGCAGGGGCACCGGGCCATAAAGCCGGAACGCTTCGGCAATAAACTCCAGCCCCGTCATGCCATCGCCCAGTTGATGATCGACCAAAAAGCAGTCGGGCAAGATGCCAAGATCGTCAATCAGCGCCAAGGCCTCTTCGCCCGACGCGGCCTCCAGCACATTCACCCCCCATTTTTCCAGCAAAAGCCCCATCGCACGGCGCAGGTCTTCGTCGTTTTCCACCAGAAAAACGATGCGGTCCTGCACTTCGACAGGCTGATCGGTGGGGCTGCTGTCTTCGGGTTTCGCCACAATATCCAAAAGCGGCACCTGCACCATAAAGCAGGTGCCCCGCCCCATCCGGCTGGACAGGCCCAGTGGATGGCCCAACAGCGCACAAGCGCGTTCCACAATCGCAAGGCCCAGCCCCATGCCCTCGCTGGCCGAAGCCCGCGCGTTCAAGCGGTGGAATTCCTTGAAGATATTGTCTTGTTCGGCTTCGGGAATCCCCGGCCCGGTATCCCACACTTCCAACCGCAGCATGCCACCACGGCGGCGCGCGCCCACCATGACCCGGCCGGTTTCGGTATAGCGAATGGCGTTGCCGATCAGGTTTTGCAAAATCCGGCGCAAATAGCCGGCATCGCTTTCCACCACTGCATCGCACGCCCGTACAACAAGCCCGACGCCCTTCGCCGCCGCAAAGCCCGCGAATTCTTCGTGCAGCTGCGCCAGCAAACCGGCCATCCGCACCGGCCCGACCTGCACCGCCACCTTGCCGCTTTCCAGCTTGGAAATATCCAGCAGCGACCCCAAGATCCCTTCCACCGAAATCAGCGCGTTATGCGCCTTGTCCAACGTCGCCCGCGCCCCCGGCGTGATCGCCTCGTCGCCGATCGAGGCCAGAAACAGCTTGGCGGCCGACAGTGGCTGCAACAGATCGTGGCTGGCGGCGGCGACAAAGCGCGACCGGCTGGCATTGGCGCGTTCTGCGTCGGCCAGCGCGTCTTCCAACTCCAACGTCCGTCCCCGCACCCGCGCTTCCAGCGTTTCATTGGCACGGCTTAACCCCGCAATCGCGCGGCGTTCGGCGGTGACATCGGTAAAGCTCATCACAAAGCCACTTTCGGGCATCTCTTGCGCGAACACCGCCAGCATCAGCCCTTCGCCGCGCCGCACTTCAAAGTTCAACGCCGGACGCCCCTTGCGGCCATCTACCCAATCGGCCAGCCGCGCTGGGTCCATACTGTCGCCAAAGCTGAAATCCTGCAAAAAGCGCTGGAACAGCGACTCAAAGCTTGCCCCCACCCACAGCCGCGCCAAGGGTATCGCCAGCAGATCGCCCAAGCGCTGGTTCCACCCCACAAGATTGCCACCCGCATCAAAGATCGCAACACCCTGATTGATATGGTCCAGCGTCGCCCGGATCACCCGCGCCTGATCGTCCAACAGCTTGCCACGCTCCAGCCGTTCGGTCTGGATGATGTCGGTCACATCGGTCTGCAAGATCACCGTGCCGCCATCCCCGGTGCGATGTTCGCTGACCTGCACCCAGGCATCGCCGCGCATCCGCACGTTCAAGATCACATGCTTGTCCAGATGCCGCTTGCGCCGCAGGTCTGCCCAATCCGCCGGGCTTTCCCCCATCGGCAGCGTCAGAAACCGCGACTGGCTGACCCGTTCCACATACTCGTCAAACCGCAAGCCCGGCCGCAACGACGCCTTCACATCCTCCATATGCATGCCAAAGCGCGAATTGCACATCACCAGCACATCGCCCGCATCAAACAGCGCAAAGCCCTCTTGCACCGTCTCGATCGCATTCGCCAAATTTTGCCGCGCCGCTTCGGTTTCACGGTTTGCCGCCGCCAGCGCCGCATTTGACGCGTTCAACAGATCCAGCGCGCGCTCCAGATCGCGGGTGCGTTCGCGCACCTGATCTTCCAGCATCGCCGCACGCTGAAACTGCGCATAGGCTGCCCCGCTGTCATCGGTGATCTGTTCGACCCGCCGCATCAACACCTGCGCGATGGTCATCAGCTTGGCGTTTTGCCGTTCCAGACTGTCGGCGGGGTTGATCAACTCAGTCTGCATCGCGCTCTGGCGGGTAAATCGCCACCCCCGTCATGGTCTGGTTGACATGCATCGAATTCCACTGCTCGCCATAGGTGGAAAACCCCGTCACCCGATGCGCCCGCAGCACCGCCGAAAGCGCGCCCAGCTTTTGCTTTTCCAACGCCTCCATCCGCCGCAAGATGCAGTCGCACGCCAGCACCGCCATCGGCGCCACATCTTGCGACAGCGCCGCCAATTCGCGGTCCAGATGCGCCACCATGTCTTGCGGTTCGGCCAGCGTCAGCACCAGCCCCTCATCGATCGCCGAGAAAAACACCAGATCGCCATTTTCGGCCACCTGCTGAATCGCGCGCACATGATGCCGCCCGCCAATGCGCACCACCAACGGATGCGCCGCAAAGGTAAAGCTGGTCAGCTGCCCGGGGTCTTTGCCCAGCAATCGCGCATATTCGCGCGCCGCTGGTTCGGCATTGATCTGCCGCACGATCCGCCGCGAAGGGTCGGCTTCGGTCACCACCATCCGCGCCTGCGTCGGCTGCAAATGATCCAGATTGAACACTTTCACCCGGCAGACGGTGCGCAACATCAACAGCACCGCCGCATTCGTCAGCATCCGCCCGCCATGCAGCACAAAGGTGCGCTGAAACCGCGTGCCATCGCCTGCACTGCCGCCAAACAGCGGCACAGGCCCAAGCCCCGGCGCCAAAGCCGCCGTCAATTCATCTTCGCGGATCGACAGCCCGTCGACCATCAGAAAGGCAAACTCATGCTCCCATGTCGGGCGCAACCGTTCCAACCCCGCCCGCAGCCGGATCAACTTGCCGATCAGCGCCTGGCCGTCGATCTGATGCAGGTCTTCGATCAGTAGCGCATCGGCGGCAAACAGCGCCGTCGGCAGGCCAATCGCCACAATCTCGCCCTCGGTATAGCCTTGGTCCGAAATTTCGCCCGCCGTGGTGCAGCCAAGCACCAATCCATCGCCAAACTCTGCCGCCAACCCCAAGGTCAGCGCCGGAAGATCGGCGGTTGGCGAAATAAACACCAACACGCAGGCAAACGGCCCTGCCCCCAAACCGCGTGCCAAAACAGCCGCCGCGTCCGGCGCAAGCGCCGAAACATGCGCCGTTGGCACACCGTCCAATCGTGGAAAAGCCCCTCCCGGCTGCCCCATGCGCGTCCTCCCTGCGCCACGCTAGGCCATGGCATGCGCCAAGGCTAGCCCTCTGGTAACAGGTTGGAAAAACTGGCTTCCCCCGCCATCAGAACGGCTTGGGTGCGGCTTTGCACGCCCAGCTTGCGCATAATCGCTGTGACATGCGCTTTCACCGTGGTTTCGGCGATTGTCAGTTCATAGGCGATCTGCTTGTTCAGCTTGCCTTCGCAGATCAACTGCAAGATCCGCGCCTGCTGCTTGGTCAACAGACCCAAACGCGCAATCGCCGCGTCGCGCTGACTGCCACTGGCGCTGCCATCGCTTTGCGCGACATAGCCTTCGGGCAAGAACACATGGCCTGCCCGCACCGCCTCGAAGGCGGCACGAAACACCTCGCGCCGCGCGTGTTTTGGCACAAAGCCCGCCGCCCCCGCCGTCAGGCAAGCGCCAATGACCCGATTGTCGGCCAATGACGACACAACCACCACCGGC
>JAHEDL010000036.1 GCA_024641255.1 Pseudorhodobacter sp. | reverse complement strand
GATTTTTGGTGGCAAGTATCGACCACACCGACAGCACCTATGGCGATAAGGGCGCGTTTTTGTCGACCTTGCTGAACCGGTCGCTGGATACCCGCTTTGTCGCGGACCAGTTGGGCGCGCAAGCCTATGGCATCATTGGCTATTCGATGGGCGGATATGGTGCGTTGATTTCAGGCGGTGCGGGACTGTCTGCGGCGGCGTTGACGATGGAAGCCGGGGCGGCAGTGCTGGCGCGGCATCGGGCACCGCAGGTGGACCCGCGACTGAAAGCCATCATACCGATTGGGCCTTGGGGGCGGCAGCGC
Source organism: Pseudorhodobacter sp. (assembly GCA_024641255.1). Taxonomy (GTDB): domain Bacteria; phylum Pseudomonadota; class Alphaproteobacteria; order Rhodobacterales; family Rhodobacteraceae; genus Cypionkella. The sequence goes on along the minus strand of JAHEDL010000036.1, from coordinate 6,875 downwards.
GGCTATTGGGATGCAGACGGTTTGGCAGGGCTGCGGGTGCCTGCGCTGATCATGGCGGGATCTGACGATCAGGTTTCGGGCTATGACGACGGGATGCGGTTGATCTTTGAGCAGGCCGCGGGGCCGCGCCACCTTTTGACGTTTGAACGGGCGGAGCACAATGCGGCCGCGCCCTACCCCGCGCCGCAAGAGGCATTCAAGCCTTCGGAAACGCTGGATTTTCTACCTGCCGAACATTACGCTGATCCGGTTTGGGATACGGTGCAGATGAACGCGATTGCGCAGCATTTTGCGGCGGCATTTCTAGGGTTGCACCTGAAAGGCGACGCAGCACTGGCTACATATCTGGCGCCGGGTTGGGCCGGATTTAGCGAAGGGGCGGCGGCGGGGTTGCGGTTAGAGCAGGCTAGCTGATCACCGTCCAGGGGCTGGGGTAGCGATATTCCTCCAAGTTCGCCGAGGTGCCGATGCGGTCGACGACGGCAAACAGGCCGGGTGCGTGCAGCGGGGTCAAAACCCCGTGCCAGGTGCCGCGATGCAGGTTGATGCCCTGCGCGCCATTGGTCAGAAACGCGCGGGGTTTGGCCTGTGGGTCGGCGACAACGATGACAAGGAACGGGTGTTGCGACATGGGCAGGAAGGCTTGGCTGCCTTCGGGGTGGCGTTCTATCAGATCGAAACGATAGGGCAACGAACGGGGCACGGCGTTGAAAATCGAGATGCCGATGCGGTTGGCGGCATCGACTTCGGGGGCGACATCAATACGGGCGCGGTCGTGGTGGCGGTGGCACATGCCATCGTTGATCAGGCGAAAATCGCCGGTGGCTTCAAGCACGTCGCCGAACGGGGCAAAGGCGGCGGCGGTCAGGGGTTCGGTCTGGATCGTCTGCATCTGCTGCCTTTTCGCGGCGAAAGAGCGAGGGGTTTCCCACCCCTCGCGCTCCCCGTGGGATATTTGGACCAATGTGAATGCAGGCGCGGTCAGCGCGCTGGACGGTAGGCGCCGGGGCCACGCAGGTGGGCGTGGCGGTTGACATCTTTGTAAAGCAGATAGCGGAACGGGCCAGGGCCAGCAGCGTAGCAGGCTTGCGGGCAATAGGCGCGCAGCCACATGAAATCGCCTGCCTCTACCTCGACCCAGTCCTGGTTGAGTTTGTAAACCGCTTTGCCTTCAAGCACATAAAGCCCGTGTTCCATCACATGGGTTTCTTCAAACGGGATCACGCCGCCGGGTTGGAAGGTGACGATGTTGACGTGCATGTCATAGCGGGTGTCGGTGGGGTCGACAAAGCGGGTGGTGCCCCAGACGCCGCCGGTGTCGGGCATGGTGCGCAAGGGTTGGTCTTTTTCGGTGGTGACGAATGCGGGCGGAATTTCGACACCGGGGGCAGGTTCGTAAAGCTTGCGGATCCAGTGGAAGCGCGCGGGTTGGTTGCCTTCGGCAAGCACCGTCCATTTCGCCCCTGGCGGAATGAAGGCATAGCCGCCGGCATCAAGTTCATAGCCGACACCGTCGATGGTCAGGGTGATCAGGCCACCGGTGACGAACAGCACATGCTGCGCGCCGGTTTCGGCATCGGGGGCGTCAGAGCCACCGCCCGGAGCAACCTCCATCACATATTGGCTGAAGGTTTCGGAAAACCCCGACATCGGCCGCGCGATCAGCCACAACCGGGTGTCGCGCCAGCCCGGCAGATAGCTGACCACGATATCGGAAAAGCAGCCCTTGGGGATGAAGGCATAGGCGGTGGTAAAGACCGCGCGTTGCGTCATCAGGCTGGTTTGGGCGGGAAGACCGCCGGTGGGGGTGTAATAGGTGCTCATGGCAATATGTCTTTCAGGCGAAGTTCGGCGATGCGTTCCACCTGTTTGCAGGCGGTGGAAAATTCAGTGGCGGTGTCATTGGCAAGCCGGGTCTGGAATGCGGCAAGGATAGACGCCTTGGTGTTGTCGCGCACGGCAATGATGAAGGGAAAGCCATGTTTGGCGACATATTGCGCGTTCAGGGTTTGGAACGCCTGACGTTCATCATCGGTCAGCGCATCCAGCGCGGCAGAGGCCTGTTCGGCATGGCTTTCCGGCGTCAGCCGTTTGGCCACGGCCAGTTTGCCGGCAAGATCGGGGTGCGCCTGCAACACACCAAGGCGTTCGGTGGCGGTGGCAGAGCGGAACATCCGCGCCAAAGCGTTGTGCAGACCGATGGCGCAGTCATGCGCCGGGCCAAGTTCCAGATCGAAGGCGCGATCAGCAATCCATGCGGAATGTTCGAAAATGCCGCCAAAGCGCGCAAGGAAGCGATCCCGCGTCATCTGCGACGGGCGTTCAAAGCGCTTGTGCGGATGGGTTTTCGCCCAATGTTCGGCAATTTCGATCCGGCGCGGAAACCACACACCGTGGTGCGATTTTGCATAGTCTAAAAACCGCTTCAATCCGGCGATCTTGCCGGGGCGGCCGATCAGGCGGCAGTGCAGACCCACCGAAAACATCTTGGCGCTGCCAGCTTCGCCTTCGGCATAAAGCGTGTCGAAGGTGTCTTTCAGATAGGTGAAGAACTGTTCGCCTTCGATATAGCCCGGGGCGGTGGCGAAGCGCATATCATTGGCTTCCAGCGTGTAGGGGATGATCAGTTGATCGCGGTCGCCCACTTCGCGCCAATAAGGCAAATCGTCGTCATAGGTGTCAGAGACCCAGTCAAGCTGCCCGGTGGCGGCGGTCAGATCAACGGTGTTGACCGAACAGCGGCCCGTATACCAGCCGCGCGGCGGGTCGCCGACAACTTCAGTGTGCAGGCGAATGGCTTCGGCAATCTGGCGTGCCTCTTCTTCGCGCGGCATATCGCGGTGATCGACCCATTTCAGACCATGCGAGGCAATTTCCCAGCCCGCAGATTTCATCGCGGCGACCTGTTCGGGGTTGCGCGCCAAGGCGGTGGCAACGCCGTAGATGGTCACCGGAATATCCATGCCGGTGAACAGCCGGTGCAGCCGCCAGAACCCGGCGCGCGCGCCGTAGTCATAGATCGATTCCATGTTCCAATGCCGCTGCCCCGGCCAAGGTGCGGCCCCGGCGATATCGGACAAGAACGCCTCTGACTGGCCATCGCCGTGCAAGATGTTATTTTCACCACCCTCTTCGTAATTCAGCACCAAAGAGACGGCGATTTTCGCGCCGTTGGGCCAAGCGGCATGGGGGGCAACGGGGCCGTGGCCTCGGAAATCGCGGGGGTAGCGGGACATGCAGGATTCCTTTTTTGCCAGACTATGCTGTTTATCCGAAAGGGTTTATCAAAAAATCAAGGAAAGACCTTTCCGGCTTGGCGTGATTTGATCACAAGCCGAAATGCAAGGAGACGGATATGGGACGGCTGACAACACATGTGCTGGATACCGCGCGCGGCAAACCTGCGGCAGGGGTGAAAATTGTGCTGTATCGGGTGTCCGACGCGGGGCGCGCGCAGATTGGCGAAACCGTCACCAATGCCGATGGCCGCAGCGATGCGCCGATGCTGCAAGGCACAGAGTTTACCACCGGATACTATGAGTTGGTGTTCCATGCGGGCGATTACCTGCGCGCCACCGGCCAAGCCACAGGGGATGTGCTGTTTCTGGATCAGATCCCGATTCGCTTTGGCGTGCCGGACGCTGGAGAACATTACCATGTGCCGTTGCTGATTTCGCCCTTCGCCTATTCGACCTATCGCGGCAGCTAGCCCCTGCCTGACGTGAAGCGGCGCTTGTGGCGCGGCCGCATTTCAGGCAATAGCCATGTTTACGTCACAGGACGAGGGGTACACCATGGTTGACTACGGCAAATCGGGCACGCCCAAAATTGGCAAGAACAGCCCGCGGCACTATGACCACAAAGGCAAGGCCGAACGCGCCGCCGAAGCGCAGCGCAATGCCAAGGCCGAGGTTTTGGCCAAGCTGAAGGCCGTGGCCGAAGCAAAAAAGCAAGAGCCGTCGAAGTAAGGTCGGCTACCGCAGGCCGGTCGATGGCTTGGGCTGCAACATGATTGGCCATCGCGCTGGAAGTGGCGCGGTTGCCGGTGTCTGGCTGGGGTGACAAAGTTTTAGACGGGCTGCGTGGCTGGCGCACGGTGGCGCGGCCATATCAGCCTATCTGCAATGACTAAGCACAGGCAAAACCTGCGCCGCAAAACCACCAGCTATATCGGGGAAGTAGGGTGAGAGGCTGACAACGACCCAAGCGGGGCTCGTTACGGCTGCTTCCTTCCGGACCTGACCGGGTTGGCGAGGCGCTTACCCGCGCCAACCTCTCACCGCCTATATAGGCGTAGGCAATGGGATTCGCAAGGGTCGGCAAAGCCCTACCGTTCTGCCGGCATTCCAGCCCAAAACAATTTGACTAAAATTTGCATTCACATTGGCGCAAATATCCCACGGGGGGCGCCGCCATAGGCGGCGTGGGGGTGTGAAACCCCCGACTTACCGCCGCCAATCGGGCAAATCGTCTTCCAGATAGGCGCGCAGAACCGCGTCAAAATCGGCCTCGGCCTGAAAACCCAAGGCGCGGGCGCGGGTGGCGGCAAAGCGTTTTGGCCAGGTTTGCACAATCGCCCAGACCGCCGGATCAGGGGCGTCGCGCACCAGGGCTGCAACCTCTGGTCCAGCCACACGCGCCAGCGCCGCAAGCTGTTCGGCCACGGTCACCGCCACGCCGGGCAAAGTCAGGGCGCGGCGCGGGCCGATGGCGGCAGTGTCCATGCCGGCTGCGTGCAAAAAGAACCGCACCGCTGCACGCGGGCTGGCCATCGTATGCACCCAATCGCGCGGCACCGGCAGATCGGCGGGCAAACCGTTCAGCGGTTCGCGGATGATGTTGGAAAAGAAGCTGGACGCGGCGCGGTTGGCCCGCCCCGGCCGCACGCAAATCGTTGGCAAGCGCAGCGCCACGCCATCCATCAAACCGCGACGGGTGTAATCGACCAACAGCGTCTCTCCCATCAGCTTTTGTGCACCGTAAGACGACAGCGGCACCGGCGCGAAATCATCGCCGATCACCTCTGGAAACGGCCCGCCAAAGACCGCCGTGGTCGAGGCATAGACCACGCGTGGCAGGTAATCCGCCACCCGGATCGCATCGAACAGCGCGCGGGTGCCATCCAGATTAACCCGGTAGCCCAGCGCGAAATCGGCCTCTGCCTCGCCCGAAACCACCCCCGCCAGATGAAACACCACATCGGGCCGCAGCGCGATCAGCTCTGCCGCCATCGCGCCCAGATCGCCCAAGCGCACCAGATCTGCCGCGGCGGCCCCTAGCGGTGCCACGATGTCTTGCAAGATCAACGACCCGATCGCCCGCCCTGCCAAGACGCCATCGGTGCGTAGCCGTGCGGCAAGCTTGCTGCCAATCATTCCGGCCGCACCGGTAATCAACACCCGCATGTCTTCCCCCCGCTGTTTTGCCGATCAAATCACGCAACGGCCCGGCTGCACAGCACCTTGCCACGCCCGCGTTGCGAAAGTGGTCTTCATGGGTTGGCGTTGATTACCTCGTTCAGCCAAGGCACGAATTTTGAAATCTTGGTATAGGCCGAAAACAGCGCCTTTTCTTCGCAGCCTTCACCGGTTTTTGCCGACAGGCCCCAACTGACAATGCCCGCCTGAATAAATGTGCCATCGTCCAACGGCACCACCAGTGGCCCGCCGCTATCACCCGAGCAGGCGGTCTTGCCGCCTTCAAACGTGCCCGAACACAGCATATTCGAACTCATCGGCGCCGGAGCTTTGGCAACCAACTCGTCCCACAAGGCATAGGCATCTTCGTCCTTCAGGCTTAGGGTGTTGACCGCAAAACCAAAACCATCGGCCGCGGCTTCGGCCCGCGCTGCTAGCAGCGATTGGTTGCACAGATCGCGGTCCATCATCTGAATTTCGGTTTCGTGCAGCGCCTCGGGGTGGCCACCGCCTTCAACCAAGCCCCAGCCGGTGACCATGGTTACCACACCGGGCTGATCCAGCTGATCGCCGAACTCGGCATCCGGCACCTCGATCACCTTATGCGGCAGGCGCGGGGCGCGGGCCAATTTCAGCAGCGCAATATCATGGTCAAATTCGGTGCCGACATAGTCGGGATGGCGGAACACCTTTTCCACCGCAATCACCTCGCCCTTGCCCGCCGCGATCACGTTGGTGCCAACCATCACGTCAATCGACTTCGGGTCCAGATCGCCCCAATGGCCATCGGGGGCTTGCATATGCACGCAATGCGCCGCCGTCAGCACCCATTCATCCAGAATAAGCGACCCACCGCAGAATTGCGCATCCGGCCCCACCGGAGCGCCCGACACCAACAGCGCCACCTGCCACGGCCAAGCCCCATCTTTGGCAAGCTTGCCGCCCACCACCTTGCCGCCGCCCGCAGCCTTGGCATCATAGGCCGCCTTGGCGCCAGATTTCGCCCATTCAAACGGCGAAGGTCGCCCCTGTTTGAACGGCGGCTCTGCCGCAGCAGCGGTTGCAAACGCCAAAACGACAAGCCCGAAGCCAAATGCCTTGATCATATTACCCCCTATTTTGCGGGCATCACCCGCACAATTTGCCGCATCATCCGCAACGGCGCGGGTTTGGCTGAAAACTCCCGCACCGCCTCTGCATCGCCCGACAATCGGGCCGAAAACCAATCGCCAATGCCGCGCGTCTGCACCGGTTCGGCCAAAGGCGTCAGGTCAACCCGCGCCGCCCCCGCCACAACCGGCACCGCCAGCACCAGAACCTCTTCCAACGCCGCAGCAGATTCCGGGTTGATCTGCAGCCCCGCCCGCGCCGCTTCGCCCGGCGCCAAGCGGTTCGACAGACCGCGCGTCGGCCACAGGGGTGTCACGCTAAAATCCGCGTTGAAATACAACGCCGAGA
>JAHEDL010000027.1 GCA_024641255.1 Pseudorhodobacter sp. | reverse complement strand
GTGCCCCCCTGCCCAAGCGCGCGTTCTGCGTTGGTGACCGCACGGCAAAAGCCGCGCAGGCAGCCGGATTTGACGCGATTTCGGCGCAGGGGGATGCCAACGCCTTGTTGGCTTTGCTGGTCGGCCAAAACATAACTGGCCCGCTGCTGGTCTTGCATGCCGAAGACACAGCTGGCGATGTGCAAAATAGACTTGTTTCGGCCGGAATAGAGCCTGTTTCTGCCGTAACCTATCGCCAGAAACCGCAGCCCTTAACGGCCGAGGCCGAAGCCCTTCTGCAATCAGACACGCCCATCATTCTGCCGATTTTTTCGCCACGCTCGGCGCATCTTTTGGCCGCTGAAATCAGGCGGGTTGGCAGCAAAGCGCCGCTATGGCTGGCGGCGCTTAGCCCCGCAGTTGCGCAGGCGTTTGATTTGCCTATTGCATTGATCCAGATCGCGGCGCGGCCCGATGCAGCCGCTATGCTTGCGGCGGTGACAGAGTTGCAGCGGCGCGGGATCAGTTCTTGAACCCAACCGGGGCAACGCATTACCTTTCATCACACCGGCACCTGTCCGGCAGCAATGGCGAGGTTAAGATGGCAGAGGCAGAAACGGGCGAGCTGGAGGCTGCTCCGGTAACTGCGGCAGAGCACTTGCCGGAACCAGCCGCCGCCAAGTCGCCGCCGCGCAAATCCGCGTGGGTCGGGTCTATCCTTGGCGGGGTGATCGCCGCCGCCGCTGGTTATGGCGTTGCGCAATACGTGCCAAAGGGTTGGCCGCTGCAAGACACCTCAGCGCTTGAATCTGCGTTGGCGGCGCAAGCACAAGAAACGGCCACGCTGAAAGCGCAGCTTGCGGCACTTGCGGCAAAACCGGCAGATACAGCCATCGCGGACCGTGTAGCGGCGCTTGAGGCTGCCACCACATCGCTTGCAACATTAACAGATCGCATCGCCGCGCTAGAGGCGCGTCCAGCCGCAGCGGGTGGCGGCAGTGCCGCAGACCAAGCCGCCATCGCAGACCTGCAGGCGCAAGTTCAGGCGTTGAAAGGCGCGGCGTTGGCACCCGATGCCGCCGCCGCAGCAGCCATGCTGAAAGACGCCCAAGCAACAGCCGACAAGATCAAGGCCGAAGCCGAAGCCACCGCCAAAGCGGCAGAGGCACGGGCAGCCCTTGGCCGGCTGCAAGCCGCGCTGGACAGTGGCGCGGCCTATGGATCTGCCTTGGCAAGCTTGGGTCCGGTTCCGGCGGTTCTGGCCGACAACGCCGCAACCGGTCTGCCAACGCTTGCGCAGTTGGAAACCGAATTTCCCGCGGTGGCCCGCGCCGCGCTGGATGCCGCCTTGCGCGCAAATATGGGCGAAAGCTGGGCCGATCGGGTGACCAGCTTTTTGCGGACCCAAACCGGCGCAAGATCTTTGACCCCGCGTGAGGGCAATGACCCCGATGCAGTGCTGTCGCGCGCCGAAGCCGCCCTGCATACCGGCAACCTGACCGCCGCCCTTGCCGAGCTTTCTGCCCTGCCCCCCGAAGCCCAAGCGGCGCTGAAAGACTGGCAGGCCTTGGCCACCACCCGCCTTGCCGCCGAACAAGCCGTTGCTGACCTTGCCGCAACGATCAGTGAATAGGAGCCTCCGATGATCTGGTCCTTGCTTAAAGTTCTGCTTTTCATCGCTGCCATCGCCGCGATGACCTTTGGCGCAGACATGCTGCTACACAGCCAAGACGGCGTCAGAATTGCCGTTGCCGGGTGGGAGCTTACCTTGGGTCCGCTCCAGTCCGCGGTGCTGCTGCTGCTGCTGGTTCTGGTGCTTTGGCTGGTGATGAAGCTGGTTGGTTTGCTGGTGGCAACCCTGCGCTTTCTGAATGGCGATGAAACCGCAATCTCGCGGTATTTTGACCGCAACCGCGAACGCAAAGGTTATCAGGCGCTGACCGAAGGCTTGATGGCTGTGGCATCGGGGGAAGGCCGGCTTGCGCTGATCAAGGCGCAGCGCGCCGAAAAATATCTTGGGCGGCCAGAACTGACGACGCTGCTTGTTGCCCAAGCCGCCGAAGTCGCGGGCGATACCAAGCGCGCCACCGCAGCCTACAAGGCGTTGTTGGGCGACGAAAGCACCCGATTTGTCGGCATTCGCGGCCTGATGAAACAAAAGCTGACAGAAGGCGACACCAGCACCGCCTTGGCGCTTGCCGAAAAGGCTTTTGCGCTTCGGCCGCGTCACGCCGAAACACAAGACATTCTGCTGAAACTACAGTCTGAGCAGGCCGATTGGAAGGGCGCGCGCACCACTTTGGCCGCCAAGCTGAAAGCCGGCGCTTTGCCGAAAGACGTTTATCGCCGCCGCGACGCAGTGCTGGCGCTACAAGAAGCGCGCGGTGTGATGGACGAAAGCGCATCAACCGAAGCGCGCGAGGCTGCGATCGAAGCCAACAAACTTTCGCCAGATCTTATCCCCGCAGCGATCATGGCAGCGCATAATCTGGTGATAAAAGGTGACAAGAAAGCCGCGACGCGGGTTCTGAAAAAAGCGTGGGAAATGCGCCCGCACCCGGAACTTGCTGCCGCCTTTGCCGAAATAGAGCCTGACGAAATTCCGCAAGAACGCCTGAAACGCTTCCGCGCCCTAGCCGCACTGCGCCCCGACGACGATGAAACGCGGATGGTGATGGCGGAACTGCACATCACCGCCGAAGAATATCCAGATGCCCGCCGCGCCTTGGGCGATCTGGTAACACGGCACCCAACCCAGCGGGCGCTGGCGATCATGGCCGCCATCGAACGTGGTGAAGGCAGCGAAGAGTCGGTGGTGCGCGGCTGGTTGTCAAAGGCACTAACCGCGCCGCGCGGGCCGCAATGGTGCTGCGACAAATGTCAGGCGATCCACGCCACCTGGCAGCCAATCTGCGAAAACTGCGGCGGCTTTGACACGCTATCATGGCGCGAACCTGTCGAGCCAAGCGGTGCAAGCGCCACCGGGGCCGAACTGCTGCCGTTGATGGTAAACCAACCGCTTGCGCCATCGTCGCGCGCAAAGCCCGAAGCCCCAGTGGAAGACCACGGCGATGCTGAAATCATCGACCTTGCCGCCGTGGCCCGCAGCGCAAACTAGGCAAAAGGTGTCGGCTCCAAAACGCTGACACCCAACGCCTTAGCGGGTCGCCGCGGCGGGCTTTTTGCGCACCGCCCGCGCCGCGTCTTGCAACAGCTTGAACGCATCATAACGATCAAGATGAATGCCCTTCACCGCATCAGTTGCCGGCTCAAAGCTTTGCTTGGCGCGTGACATTGCGGCCATCGCCTGTGGCACGGTGCCGAAAATCCCTGCCGCCACCGCCGCAATAATCGCCGATCCCAGCAACACCGGCTCTGCCGCTTCGGTTGCAATCACCGGAACCCCGGCGCTGTCTGCAAGAATTTGCCGCACCAGATCGTGCTGCCCAGCACCGCCACTGATCATCAATCTTTCAATCGGGGCACCATGCGCGCTTTGGGTATCAATGATCTGCCGCAGGCCATAACCAATGCCGCACAGCCCGGCGATGTATAGCTGCAGCAGGCTGTTGATATCGGTTTCCATGCCAAGCCCGGCAATCAGCGCCCGCGCATGCGGGTCGGCAAACGGCGCGCGATTGCCCAGAAACTCTGGCACAACATGAACGCCATCTGCCAAGGACACCGCCGCAGACAGACTGCCCGATTTTTCTGCGGCAAGATCCGCCAGCCAAACCGGCAGGGCAACACTCGCCGCGTCGGCCCGCGCTTTTGCCTCGGCATGGGCGGGATGCAGCTTCAGCAAATGGTCAATCGCCGCCCCAGCCGCCGACTGCCCACCTTCGTTCAGCCACATGTCCGGCACCATTGCCGAATAATACGGCCCCCACACACCCGGCACGAATTGCGGCGCGGCGGTTGTGGTCATCGTGCAAGACGATGTGCCAAAAACATAAGCCATGTTCTGGGTGACATCCGCCCCCAAGGCGCCAACCGTGCCAACCCCACCGGCATGGGCGTCGATAAGCCCGGCGGCAACCGGGGTTCCGGCGGGCAACCCAAGGTCCGCCGCCGCCTGCGCTGTCAACCCAGCGCCCAAAGCTGTGCCCGGTGCCACGGCTTCGGTGCCGATGCGGGTAAATCCTTCGTCCGCCAGCACATCCAGACCAATCGCGCGGAAGTAACTGGCATCCCAACGCTTTTCATGCGCGAGGTAGGTCCATTTGCAAGTAATCGTGCATGTTGAACGCGCCAGACTGCCCGTGGCCGCCCATGTCAGATAGTCGGCCAAATCAAAAAACGCCCAAGCCGCATCAAACACCTGCGGTCGGTTTTCCCGCAGCCATAGCAGTTTTGGCGTTTCCATTTCCGGCGAGATTACACCGCCGACATATTGCAGCACGGCATGGTTGGTGGCGTTGATCCGTTCGGCTTGTTCCACCGCGCGGTGATCCATCCAGACAATGATATTGCGGTCAGGATCGTTCGACGGGCCAACCGGCAATGGCACCCCGCCTTCGCCCAACACCACAAGCGAACAGGTGGCATCAAAGCCAAGCCCAACCACCTGCGCCGGATCAATCACCGCCGCCTTTACCGCGCCACGCACCGCATGGCACACCGCCTGCCAAACCTGCGCGCTGGATTGTTCAACAATAGAGCCTGCCTCGCGCCACATCGTCAGATCGGCTTTGGCAGAGGCTAACATCACCCCGTTTGCATCAAAGACCCCGGCGCGGGCCGATCCGGTGCCTACGTCCATGCCGATCAGATACATCTTACAGGTCCACCGAGTTGGGCAGGATCACCAGATCACGAATGGTCACATTGCGCGGACGGGTCAGCATGAACAAGACCGCATCCGCCACCTCTTTTGGCATCATCAGGCTGCCATTTGCCAAAGCCTCATCCATCTTTGCCTTTGGCCAATCATCCAGCAACGCGGTCACGACCGGGCCGGGGCAAACCGCACCCACACGGATGCCGTGTTTGGCTACCTGCCGGCGCACTGTATGCACAAACGCCTGCACCGCAAATTTCGACGCGGTATAGATCGGTTCCCACACCACCGGCACGATCCCGGCGATGGACGATGTCATCAGAATATCGCCGGTCTGCCGTTCAACCATATGCGGCAGAACGGCCTGAATTGCGCGGAAAGACGCGTTGATGTTCAGGTTCAGCATTCGGTCCCAAACATCGGGGTCGCCGGTCACGACATCGCCGCCAACATAGGCCCCGGCGTTGGCGTGAAAGATATCCAACTGCCCCGCCCGCGCCAAAATCTGCGGCATCATTGTTGCAACCGACGCAGGGCTTGTCAGGTCGATCACCAGCGGGATCGCCTTGCTGCCCAGTTCGGCGCACAAGGCGGCCAGCTTGTCTTCGGCCCGGTCAATCAACACAACCGTGGCCCCCGCCGCCAACATCGACCGCGCACATTCAAGCCCGATCCCCGAAGCAGCCCCTGTTACGGCTGCCACTTTTCCACTCAAGTCATTGGACATATTGGTATTCCTTAGAAATCAGGCACGGCCATGCGAGGCGCGGCTTTGGCGGGCAAGGCTATCGACAATCACGGCAATCGCCAGCACGGCGCCGGTGATCATGTAGCGCAAAGACGAAGACAGGTTCAGCAGCGTCAGCCCGTTGGCGATGGACTGGATCACGATGATCCCCAGCAGCGCCGAAAAAGCCGACCCACGCCCACCAAACAGGCTGGTGCCGCCGATCACCGCCGCCGCAATGGCGTTCAGGTTAACGTCTCCGGTGCCGGCCTGTTGGCTGGATGATGCCAACCGCGCCGCCGACAGCACGCCACCAAGCGCGGCCAGGCTGGAACACAGCATAAAGGCGCTGACATAGATGCGGCGCACATTGATGCCCGCCCGACGCGCCGCTTCGGCATTGCCGCCAACCGCTTTCATCGACCGGCCCCACTGCGTCCGGGTCAGGCCATAGTTCATCACCAGAACCAAACCGACGAACAGCGCAAACATCCACGGCACACCGCGACCAAGGCTTAGGTAGAACACGATCGCCAGCAAAACCAACGTGGTTAACGCCGCTTTCAACACCAGCCCCGTCGATGAACCTGCCGAAAGGTTCGCGGCACGGCGGCGCGCATTGGTGCTGCGGCCCACCACCAGCATTACGATGCCGGGGATCAAAACCAGACTGTAGGAAAGCCATGTCGGCAAGATCAGCAACTGACCAAACTCAACCATCTTCGACCCATAGGGCAAGTTGATCGAACCAGTCGCGCCCAGCATGTAAAGCTGCAGACCCAGCAGCGCCAGCAAACCCGACAGCGTTGAAACAAAACTTGGCATCCCCAGGCGGTTGCGCAAGGTGGCATAGGCCCCGCCAATCAACGCCCCCAGCGCAACGGCGGTGCCAATCGCAACCGGCAGCGGCACGCCTTGGTTGACCCAAAGCACCCCAATGATAGCTGACCCGACCCCGCTCATCGATCCGACCGACAGGTCAATCTCGCCCAACATCAGCACGCAAACGATGCCAAGCGCGATGACGCCCGTAGTCGAACAGTCAAACAGCAGGTTCACAAGGTTGTTGGGCGACAGAAAGATCGGGTTCAGCGCGGTAAACACCGTCCAGATGATCGCCAGGCCAACGACCACCGGCAAAGACCCCAGATCACCCGCCTTCACCCGATCAATAAAGGCGCGCACGGTGCCAGAGAGCCCGGTGGCGTGGGTCACTCGGGCATCGGCCCGATCAAGTTGAGGTTGGCTCATTTGGTTCCCTCCGCGGTTTCGCGCAACCGTTCGGCCCGGCGCGATACGGCATTGTCGGTGGCGCCGGTAATGGCGCCGACAAGTTCCTGATTGCTGGCATCTGGCGTAAACACACCATTGTTGCGGCCCAAACGCAGCACGACGATCCGGTCGGCCACCGCGCGCACATCTTCCATGTTATGGCTGATCATGATCACGCCCAGCCCCTTGTCGCGCACGCGTTCGACAAGGTTCAGCACCTCGGCCGTCTGCGCCACACCAAGCGCGGCGGTGGGTTCATCCAGCATGATGATTTTCGGGTTCAGCAGCAAAGACCGAGCAATCGCCACCGTCTGCCGATGCCCACCCGAAAGCGACGCGATGGGTTCGCGCACCGAAGGAATACGCGCCGCCAGTTCGTTCAACAGGGTCCAGGCGCGAACCTCCATTGCCACCTCATCAAGGCGCAGCGGGTTCAGCTCTTGGCCAAGGAAGATA
>JAHEDL010000026.1 GCA_024641255.1 Pseudorhodobacter sp. | reverse complement strand
GGTCTTGTCACCAAGGCCAAAGTTGCGCGGGCCAAGAATCCCACCGCCCTGACCACCGCCAAGCGTGATTTCGCGGCGCTGCACATGGTCGCCCATCTGCACCTCGATCCACGCGCCAATTGCATCGCGGTTCGTGCCGTCTTGGTGCAGCGACAGGCTGATCCAATGCCCCGCCGCCGGGCTGGTGTTGCGCCAGATCTGCGCCGGTTCGTGTCGGTTCACCACCACCAGATCCATCAGCCCATCGGCGTTGAAATCGGCCAAAGCCGCGCCGCGCGACAGCCCGGTTGCCGCCACCCCTGCGCGGTCGCCTGCCTCTTCAAAGGTGCCATCGCTGCGCTGCAACAGCAGGTTGTTGGGGTCATGCAGGGCAAAATCCGGCATCGCGTCGACATTGCCTTTTGCGATGAACAAATCGGCGTAACCATCATTGTTCACATCTTCAAACTGCGCGTGCCAGCCGGTCGACGGGTTCAGATCCGTGCCAATATAGGGGCGCTGGGCAATTGCATGTTTGGCAAAGGCCACATCGGCAAAAGTTGGTTTTGGTCCGCCGGCTGCGGGCAGTTCGGCCAGCGTCTGCAACTTGCTGTCGGCCATCGAGGTCAGGAAATATTCCGGGTAGCCATCGAAGTTCAGATCATAGCTGGCAATGCCCATGCCCCAAATCCGCAGCCGCTTCCAACCCTCGGCCTCGGTATAAAGCGCAGGCGGCTGATCGGGGTCGATGTGCCACAATTGCTCTTGCCCGCCCTTGTAATATTCGCGGTCGTTCGACACCCGCAGGCTGGGCGTGCCCGAACGGTTCCAATCGGTGAACAGCATCGAAAGCGCGCAAAAGCTGGGCTTCAAGGCCAGGGGGGCCGCAAATTTATGGCCAGCGGGGCGATGCAGCCAGTTGTCGGTGCATGATCCCCAAGGAAACATGTCTTGCTTGCGGTCGATATAGTTGCCAACCGCCAGCGTCGGCCAGCTTTGGCCCTTTTCCCATGTGGCCGAAAACGCGGTAGACCACGCATCGCCGCCGTCAAAGCCCCAGTCTTCATTGGCGCGGCTGAACTTGCAGTCACCAAGCCCGCGCATCACCTCGTTTTCGCCTTGCCGCAACAGCACGACATCGCTGATGCCATCGCTATCAATATCAATGGCATAGGCACCCAGCACCGCGGTTTCTTCCAGCCCGCTTGCAGTTTCGGCAAACCGCAGCGCGCCTCCCTGCGGACTTTGGTTGACGAACAGCTTTGCCGGGTTGCTGCCACCGGCCAAAATCAGGTCGGGCTTGGCATCGGCATTGCAATCCAGCGTCGCCGCCCCGCCGCCCGCCATATATTCCCATTCGCCGCCATAGGTCTGCGTGACCCCCGCCGTGGCGGTTTCCTCTGCAAAAACCGGCACTTGCGGGGCAGGGGCCTCTGCCAGCGCAACGCTGGGCAGCAGGGCCAGAACAACACTCAAGCGGTTCATGCGTTATCCCAGCGTTTTCAAAAGGTTGACGCTTGCGCCCACGCAGGCGCCTTGCTTTAGCCCATTCTCGTTTGCCGCGCGGAAATGGATGCCGCCGTAAAGCCGCGACGCCGCCGCTTCCTCTGCCGCCGCCTTGAAACTTGCGAAATGCCGGGCCGGAATGTTGT
Organism: Pseudorhodobacter sp.; assembly: GCA_024641255.1. Classification (GTDB taxonomy): domain Bacteria; phylum Pseudomonadota; class Alphaproteobacteria; order Rhodobacterales; family Rhodobacteraceae; genus Cypionkella. The sequence continues at coordinate 5,583 of JAHEDL010000026.1, read as the reverse complement.
CATCCACATGGGTGGCATCATCAAAAGCGAAATTGTCGCCAAACACGGCCGTCAGCACCTCTGCCGCGGCGCCCGATTGTGTCGCATGACCCGACGGATATTCCGGGAACGGCGGGGTGATCAGCATCGGCTCCCATTTCGGGTCGATCACCCGCTTGATATAGCTGACCGGGCGGATGCGGTCATATTCGAACTTGGCCTGCCAGCAGGCAATAAAGCCATCCGCCACAGCCATGCCAATCCGCGCCAGCGCATCAACGCTATGCGCCAGATCGGCCCCCTGCGCCTGCAAGATTTCCAGTGTGATCGACACCCAATGCCCCGGCGGGGTGGGCGACAGCATCGGGTCATCCGACCAGAACTTCGCGATGGTTTTCTGCTCGTCCGTCAGCGATTTAGAGGTGTCGTAAACCTCCATCGCCTGTTTGTAGAACTCTGACGCCGGGTCTTCGGAATACGCCACCGGCTCGGCCAACCCGCACACTGCGTCTGGCCGCATCGCGAACGGGCGGTTTTTGCCCCAATTTGGCAGCAAAGGCGCTTGTTGCTGCACGATTTTCGACGTGGGCAGCCAATGCTCTGGCCCCGCCGTCAGCACCCATTCACGCGGAAAGCCCATGTTGTCGATTACCGCGCCGCCGTCAGATTGGCTCCATTCCTCGATATGCTTGGCCACGCTTGCGCCATAGGCAAGGCTGCGCGCCACCACATCTTCGGCCACCCCCGCCGCCAACTTGGCGCCCAGCTTTGCCTTCATCGCCGCCATTGCGCGCTGCCCGGTTGGGCCGGTGTTGCCGAAAAACGTAAACACCGCCTCGCACATCACCCCATGCAGCACCAGATTTTCATCATAAACCGCCGCCTCGCGCGCGGGCACCGCAGTCAGCCCATTGACCTGCCCCGCAAGCGAAGCCGCCCCGAGCCCGCTTGCCACCGCCTCATACCCCGCCACGCCCAGATAGCCAAAGGCGCGGGCAGCCACGGGGGGCGAATAGGTGGCGGTGTGGCGCACCAGTTCCAGCACCAGCCGATACCATGTCTGCACCACATCTTGCGGCGCGGCACTTGCCTGCACGGCCTGCGGCAAACCGCTGACAAACGCTGAGGCACTGGCAAGGGCAAGGAAGTGACGGCGCTGCATGATCTTGATCCTAAATATGAAAAAGGCGCGAGGCTTGCCCCCGCGCCCGGTCTTTTGCCAAGGCCTACACCGCTTGCGGCGGCTTTTTGCCCATGATGATCATGCCAAGGATGTCTTCATCCGTCACCTCGTTCACGTTCACCGTGCCAACGCGCTGCCCGTTTTTCATCACCACGGCGCGATCGCACAGATCCATCACCGCATGGATGTCATGTTCAATCAGGAAAATCCCGATGCCCTGCTTTTTCAATTCCTGAATAAGCTCTGCCACCATCTGGGTTTCATGCGGGCCAAGGGCTGCAGTGGGTTCGTCCATGATCAAGATCTTGGCGTTGAAATACACCGCGCGCGCAATCGCGACCGACTGGCGTTGCCCGCCCGACAGCGCCGACACCGGCACGTTGAATTTGCGGAAGTTCGGGTTCAACCGCGCCATGATCTTGCGGGTTTCGGCCTCCATCGCAGAATCGTCCAGAAAACCGCCCGGGCCCACAATCTCGCGGCCCAGAAACAGGTTCGACGCCGCATCCAGATTGTCGGCCAAAGCCAGCGTCTGGTAGATGGTTTCGATGTTATAGCTGCGTGCATCGCGCGGGTTCGAAATCTCGGCCTTTTCGCCGTTGATCAAAATCTCGCCCGCATCGGCCTTATAGGCCCCCGACAGGCATTTGATCAGCGTCGATTTGCCCGCGCCGTTATGGCCCAACAGGCCCACAACTTCGCCCGGATACAGGTCAATCGACACATGGTCGACCGCCTTGATCCCGCCGAACGCAATCGAAATGTCGCGCAGTTCGACCAGAGGAGTTCCAGAATTTGCCATGCTTTCTCTCCTCACTTGGTTTTCTTGCGGTACAGATTGTCAAGATACACGGCCAGAACCAGCGCCACGCCGACCACGATCTTGCGATAAGACCCGTCGCCAAAGCCAATCAGCACCATGCCGGTCTGCAACGATTGCATCACCAAGGCCCCGATGATCGCGCCATAAATCGTGCCAACACCACCCGCCAAAGACGTGCCGCCAACCACGGCAGACGCGATGACGTAAAGTTCGTCCAGATCGCCAAGCGCGTTGGTGGCACTGTTCAGACGGGCCGAGGCAACAACCGCCGCCAAGCCCGACAGCATCCCCATCAGCGCAAAGATCTTCAGCGTCACCCAGCGGGTGTTGATGCCCGAAAGCGCCGCCGCTTCAGGGTTGCCGCCAATCGCAAACACATAGCGGCCAAAGCGGGTGCGGGTCATCAGAATGGTCATCAAGATGCCAACCACCGCCAGAATAAGCACCGGAATGGCAAAGCCATGCGACACAACCGCGTCCACCGGCAGGTTTTCTTGCTTCAAGATCCCCTTCGGCCACGGATAGGCGTTTACCATCAAAACCGCGCCCAGCAGCGTGCCGCAGCCAAGGGCTGCCAGCGCATATTCCGCCCACATCGGGCGCAGCGCAAAGCTGTGCTTCTTGCGTGACGCCCGACCCGACCGCAAGATCCACAAGATCGCGGCACAGCCCAAAATCCCGACAATCCAGCTGCCCATCGCGCCAACAGACCCGTGCGGCCCGCCACCCAGCAAACCAAAGGTTTCATCCACCGGCGAAATCGTGCGGCCATCGGCCGACAAGAACGCCATGCCGCGCCACACCATCAGGCCGCCCAGCGTCACGATGAACGACGGAATACCGCGATAGGCAATCAGCCAGCCGTGAAATGCGCCAATCAAAATCCCGGTCAACAGACCGACAGCCACCGTCACAATCCAGATCGCAGGATGCCCAAGGCCAAGATATTGCGGCAGAATTTCTACCTGCAACAGGCCCATGACCATGCCGGTCACGCCAACAATCGACCCGACCGACAGGTCGATGTTGCGGGTGATGATCACCAGCACCATGCCCGTCGCCATGATCCCCGTCATCGAGGTTTGCACCGACAGGTTCCACAGGTTGCGCGGGGTCAGAAACACGCCGCCGCCATTGAACAGCGCGCCGTAAATGTGAAAGCCGAACCAGATCAGCAAAAGCGCGCCGACCATGCCCAGCATCCGGGTGTCAAGTTCGGTGCCGCGAATAAACCGGGCAATCGGCCCAAGTTTGGCATCGCTGCTGCCCTGAGGGGCGTGAGTAGGGGTATCTGTCATGTCCTCGTCCCGCATATAAGAGAGGGGGGTGCCACGGCAAAACGTGAATATCGGCACGAAAGCGCTAATGGCGTAACGGCGGCTTTTCCCAAAGCAACCAGAGTATCGAAAAAATCCGGCGCCGCCTTTGCAGACGACGCCGGACCGTCAGACTAGCTTACTGGCAAGCAGCGATGCCTTCCATCGCGCCTTCGCAAGCTTGTTCTTTGGTGATGTGGCCACCATCAATCGCCAGGTTCAGCGTGTCTTTGGTGATCGCCGTCGGGGTCAGCAGGATGGCGTTCATCTCTACGCCCTTTTCGCCGCCGTTGAACTTGGTTGCGCCTTCAATGGCGTCCAAAGCGGTGCCGTTGGCCAAAGCCGAAGCGATTTTGCCGGCAGCATCACCCAGTTGACGCGAGTCTTTCCAAACCGAAACGGTCTGGGTGCCACGGGCCACACGGTTGATTGCCGCGATGTCGCCATCTTGGCCGCCCAGCGGAACCACCAGACCTTGCGCCGCCAAAGCAGCCGCCGCACCACCAGCCATACCGTCGTTTTCGGCCAGAACGGCGTCAACGGCGTTGTTGTTGGCGGTCAGGATCTGCTCCATGTTCTTCTGAGCATTTTCCGGCTTCCAGCCGTCGGTGTTGGCTTCGCCGACGATCTTGATCGTGCCGGCCTTCACAGCGTCACCGATGACTTCTTCCATGCCCGAACGCAGGAAAGCCGAGTTCGGATCGCCGGGGTCGCCCAGAATGATGGCATAGTTGCCATCGGGTTTGGCCTTCATGACTTCTTCAGCGATGATCTTGCCAACGCCCTTGTTGTCGAAGGTCAGATAGAAGGTGCGCGCGTCTTCGATCAGACGGTCATAGCCCACCATCGGGATGCCTTCAGCCGCTGCCTTTTCAATGGCCGGCCCGATAGCGTCCTTGTCCCAAGCGTTGATGATCAGCGCGTCAACGCCCTGAGCGATCAGCGCGTCGATGTCCGACAGCTGCTTTTCAGCCGACGACTGCGCGTCCGCCGAGATGTATTCGTCGCCGTTGGCTTCGATCGCTGCTTTCATAGCAGCTTCGTCGATCTTCCAACGCTCTTCTTGAAACTGCGCCCACGACACACCGATCTTTTTGCCTTCCGCCAAAGCGGCAGACGAAAAACCAGCTGCGGCGATGACCGCAAGCATAATTACCTTACGCATATTTATCCTCCCTATGGATTCGGCCAGCGTATGACCTGTTCGGCAGATTCGCCTGAACTGATGAAAAATTGCCGTTAATAATTTCAGTTGTCAAAATAAAAATGCTGGGCGACAACAGGCTTGCCGGAATTTCACGCAAATCCAATGCTGCTTTGCAGCAATTTTGGGGAGGATGTGAAGGGTTCGGTGAATTTTTAGTTCGAGGATCAAATAAATGGCAGGTTTCGGCGCTGCGGAAGACGGCGATGCGGGGCAGCGCGGCTGCGGCCCGCTGATTCCGCCGCTGTCCGAATCAATGCGCCCGCTGCGCCAGCAGGTGTTCGAACGGGTGCGCGCCTCGGGCCTGATCCCGCGGGTGCAGGTTGCCAAAGATCTGGGCGTCTCGCCCGCCTCTGTCACCACCATGACCTCGGAACTGATCGAAGCGGGCCTGATCGAAGAGGTCGCCGCCCCGCGCGAAACCGATATCGGCCGTGGCCGCCCCGCCGTCGCGTTGGGCGTGCGCGCGCAGGCGCATCTGGTGGCGGGCATGAAGATGTCCGACCGCGAACAATCGGCGGTGATCGTCGATTTCGCCGGCAACCTGATCGCAAACGAGGTCAACCCGCGCCGCCCCGGCCCGATGCCGCTGCCTGAAATGCTTGACGCGATGGAGGCGCTTTTGGCCCGCGTCTGTGCCAAGGCGGGGATCAACCGCAATGAGCTGTCGGGCGTTGGCATCGGCCTGCCGGGCTTTGTCGACCATGCCGAAGGCGTGGCGCTGTGGTCTTCCACCCTGACCGACCGGCAGGTGCCTTTGGCGCAAGCCGCGCAAGACCGGCTGGGCCTGCCCGTCACCATCGACAACGACGCCAATCTGGTGGCGCTCGCTGAACTGTGGTTCGGCGCCGGTCGCAGCCTTTCGGATTTTGCTGTCGTCACCTTTGAACATGGCGTCGGCATGGGCTTTGTGATGAACCACCGCATCTATCGCGGCTCGCAACGGCTGGGGATGGAACTGGGCCACACCAAAGTGCAGCTCGACGGTGCCTTGTGCCGCTGCGGTCAGCGCGGCTGCCTTGAAGCCTATGTCGCCGACTATGCCTTGGCGCGCGAGGCGACCACCGCGCTGAACTGG
>JAHEDL010000023.1:4655-7230 GCA_024641255.1 Pseudorhodobacter sp. | reverse complement strand
CAGGGGCTTGCGCGCAGTGAGGCGTCTTCGCGCCCCAAGGCTTCGTCCAGCGATGCCAGCCGTTCGTGGCTTTGGCGATAGGCGCGATGCAGATCAAGAAAGGCACGCGCCAGTGCGGGGGCGTTCGAGGCAGCAAGCCGCAGGTCGGCCAAGGGTGGTGCCGATTTGGCAAAGACCGGGTCGGCCAAAGCCTCGCGCATGTCAGAAACCAGCCGCTCGCCTTCGCCTGCGTTCAACTCTGTAACATCAAGGCCAAACTCTTGCGCCAGCGCCAGCACGACCGAGGCCGAAACCGGACGGTGGTTGTTTTCCATCTGGTTCAGATAGGGCAGCGACACCCCCAGCTTGTCGGCAAAGGCGCGCTGCGTCAGGCCAAGACGGCCGCGCAGCTCGCGCAGTTTTGCCCCGGCGTAAAGTTTCTGAATGGCCATGCATGCCCCCCTTTGCAGCCTGCAAAGTGGCTTTGCAAACCTACGCCGTCAAGCGCCAAGACCCAAGGCGCGGGCGCGACGGATCACCGCAAGGATGCAGATGGTCGAGGCAACCGACGACGCCAGCATCAACAGCACCAACGGCATCTCAGTAGATCCGGGTTGCAAGATGGCCCCCGCCAATGCGGCAAGCCCGGCGCCGCCGCCAATCATGATGGCGCCACCCAAGCCCGATGCGGTGCCCGCAAGTTCGGGGCGCACCGACAAGATGCCGGCATTGGCCGATGGCAGCGCAATGCCGTTGCCCAAGCCCATGGTGATGGTCAGGCCAAAGAACATAACCGGGCCTGACAGGCCAAGCGCCGTTATAACCGCCAACAGGGCAAGCCCCGCGGTGGTCACCAGCGTGCCAATCAGCACCATGCGGTTCATGCCCAGCCGCATCGAAAACCGGCCGGCAAGGAAGTTTCCGGCCATGTAGCCGATGGCGGTGATGGCAAACAGCAGGCCGATCTTGCTGGACGACAGGTGGTACACTTGGTTGCCGACAAATGGCGCGCCGCCCAGATAGGCGTAAAAACAGCCCGAAGCGAAGGCCGCCGCACCGCAATAGCCCCAGAACCGGCGCGAGGCCAACAGGCCGGGGTAGCTGCGCAGCTGTTGGCCGAAAGAGATGCGTTTAACGGTCGCGGTTTCGCCCAAATCGGCCCAAGCCAAGCCCAGAACCACCAACCCAAGCGCCAGCAGCAAGCCGAAATTGGCTTGCCAACCAAAGGCTTCGTCCAGAACCCCACCGATTACCGGGCCGATCATCGGCACAAGGCTCATCCCCATGGTGACATAGCCGATCATCGACGCGGCTTCGTTGTCGCTGACCATATCGCGCACCACAGCGCGCGACAGCACCATCCCCGCCGCCACCACGGCCTGCATCATGCGAAACACCAAAAACACCGTGGCGTTCGGGGCCAGCAGCGTGCCGACGGTCGCAAGCAGAAACAACACCAGCGCCCACAGGATCACCGGACGGCGGCCGAAACGGTCAGAAATCGGGCCGATGGCGATTTGCAGCACCGAAGACAGTGCCAGATACAGCGCGACCGAGAGCTGCATCAGCGCATAGGGCGCACCAAACCATTTCGCCATGCCGGGCAGCGAGGGCAGGAAAATATTCATCGTCAGTGCCGATAGCCCGGCCAAAAGCGTCAGGGTTACGATTTTTGGCGGCGTGCGGCGGTTCAGGAAAACGGATGTTTCGGTCATGTTGCAAGCGCTACGCCGCGACTTTGCCGTTGTAAAGCTGATCTGAGTGCGCGGCTGGCGCCGCATGGTTTTTGTCTTGCCTTCGCGCAGGCGCTGCGGCGCGGGCGGCCTTCGGCGAGGATATTTTCGCCAATGTGAAACAGCTTCATCTTGGCCCAAATATCCCCGCCGGAGGCTGCCGACCTGTCAGGCTTAGCCCCATTTGTGAAAGATGAAGAACGCCCCCAACCCGATAAATGCAAATCCCACCGCGTGATTCCAGGTCAGCGGTTCTTTCAGATAAAGCACCGAGAACACGGCGAAGACCGACAAGGTGATGACTTCTTGGATGGTTTTCAGCTCGGCCCCGTTGAACTGCGACGAGCCGATGCGATTGGCGGGGACTTGCAGGCAATATTCGAAAAAGGCGATGCCCCAAGATATCAGGATGACGGTGATCAGGCTGGTGGATTTGAACTTCAGGTGACCATACCACGCGAAGGTCATGAAAATGTTCGAGGCCAGAAGCAGGCCGATGGTGATGACAGAGACGGGCAGGGCGGGCATGGGGGACCTTCTGTTGATTTGCCGCCATAAAGGCGTTGGGGTGTTTCATAAGTCATTAGCTTAGAGGTGGCTGATACGCTGCAGCCTTGTTTGATCTTTGGTTACCTGCGTTTGCAACCGCAACTGTTTCGTCAGCCGCTGGCGGCGCGCAGTTTGCGGTGATCGCCTGCGCAAGCGCCACGGCGGCGCGGGGGCCTTGCGTAGACGATCTGGAACCGGTCTTCAAAGGTGAATCGGTCTGCGGCGAGCACGCGCAGGCGGCCCAAGACGCGCTTTGCCTTTTCGATCACGGCGGCGTCCTGACCCGAGCGCGCCAGTTCGGAGGCGGCGTCCTG
>JAHEDL010000023.1:0-4645 GCA_024641255.1 Pseudorhodobacter sp. | reverse complement strand
TGCGGCCTTCAGAACTGTGCCGACGGGTAGCACAGGCAGGGCCGCAGGCTGCGAGGTTGGCTGCATGACGGCTTTGACGCGCAAGAACCGGCCCTGTTCACATCCGGTATAAAGCGGCGGATGTCGTCATCGGCCGGGTTCATCTGGATCGACTGGCTGTTTGCTGATTGGACAACACGTCCACCGCGGAGAATTGCGACGGCACCTTCCAGAACCACGCATCGTGATAGAAGCGCCCTATCATCCCAAGGAGACCGCCTATGTCGGAACGCCTGCGCCGCCAGATTTATTCGCCTGCTGCACTCTTCCTCTTTGAGACCTTGGCGGACCATGGCGGCTTTCGGGTGGCGACACGGGAACTGAACGTCACCCAGCCATCGGTGAGCTATCAGATCAAGTGCCTAGAGCGTCATCTGCGATGCCTGCTTTTCGAACGGCTCGGGCGTTCCATTGCCCTGACCGAGGGAGGCGAGACCCTGTAGACGGCGGTCGAGCGGCGGTTCGGCACCATCCAGACTGGCCTCGCCGAGATCGCCCTCCGCGCCAGGGGCAACCTCGTGACGATTTGCCTGTCCTCTTCGGCGGCAGCGACTTTCGTGCTGCCGCGCTATCCGATCCGGCGGCATGATTTTCCGGAACTGGACCTGCCCATCAAGATCGTCAACCGCGACATCAACCCGGCCTCCGAAAATCCCGATTTCGCCATCCGGCTTGGGACGGGCGCTTGGGCGGCTGTTGACGCCTGGCCGATGTTCGACAAGGTCTATTTCCCGACTCGGGCGACGCTGGAGGACATGAGCCGCGCCAACCTGTTGGTCCTGAAAGAGTGGCTCCGGCCCCCAGATGATTGGCGCACCTTCTTTGAACGCCTAGGTCAGCCCCCGGCGTCCCGCCCCAGAGTGGATTCTTTCGCCGACCAGCAGACCCTTCTTGCCTCTGTCATGGACGGGCAGGGGGTGGGTTTTGGCTGGAAAGACATGTCGGACAACCCGCTGCGAACAGCGTCCTTGATGCGGCCCGTGACGGAGGAAGTGCGTTCGGGACGCAGCTTCTATCTCGTGGCCCCCAAAGGAATGCGCGGAACCGAGACGGCGTCCGCGTTCCGCGACTGGCTTTTGAACGAGGGAGCAATGATCCCGCAGGCTGAGAATAGGGCCTTTAACCCCGAAGTGCCTGCATGCGCCGGGCGATTTCGGTCTCGGCGGTCGGACCGGCTTTGCAGACGGGCGCGCGGACCGTCCTGCCGTCGAAGCCCATCTGCCGGGCCGTAGCCTTGGTGGCCGGGATATAGTCGCTGTTGGGCAGGCGAGGCGAAAGAGCCATTTTGGGAAGATTTTCAACAATTGATATTTATGTAAAATTCAAAGGCCGCGGAGCTATGGGCGTTAATTGCCTTGTCAAAGTCCGCCGAAATGGCTGTTTCCGGCTTCTTTATGGCTGTCGTTTCACAAAGGGCAACGCCGGGTCTTGCGGATGAAAGCCGGCGGCGGCGTAAGTTTGCTAATTTGCAATTCGCAAACTTACATCTGCCAATGGTTTGCATATTTACGAGGTTCCGCTTTGCCCACAGCCGCGCCGCCTATATGGTGCAGGCGATTTCGGGGGGAGACCGGCCATGAAAGACATCCTGCAACAGCTTGAAGATCGCCGCACCGTGGCTCGTATGGGCGGGGGGCAGCGCCGGATCGACGCGCAGCATTCCAAAGGCAAGCTGACCGCGCGGGAGCGGATCGAGTTGTTGTTGGACGAAGGGTCGTTTGAAGAGTTCGACATGTTCGTCGCCCACCGCTGCACCGATTTTGGCATGGAAGCCGACCGCCCGGCAGGCGATGGCGTGGTGACGGGCTGGGGCACAGTGAATGGCCGCATGGTCTATGTGTTCAGTCAGGATTTTACCGTTTACGGTGGGTCGCTTTCCGAAACCCACGCACAAAAGATCTGCAAGATCATGGATATGGCGATGCAGAACGGCGCGCCGGTGATCGGGATGAACGATTCTGGTGGCGCGCGGATTCAGGAAGGCGTGGCATCGCTTGCGGGCTATGCCGAGGTGTTCCAGCGCAATATCATGGCGTCGGGCGTGGTGCCGCAGATCAGCTTGATCATGGGGCCTTGTGCGGGCGGGGCGGTGTATTCGCCGGCGATGACCGACTTTATTTTCATGGTGAAGGACAGCTCTTACATGTTCGTCACCGGCCCGGATGTGGTCAAGACGGTGACGAACGAAGTGGTGACGGCGGAAGAATTGGGGGGGGCTTCGACTCATACCAAGAAATCCAGCGTGGCCGATGGTGCCTTTGAAAACGACGTTGAAGCTTTGGCGGAAACCCGGCGGTTGATCGACTTCTTGCCGCTGAACAACCGTGAGAAGGCGCCGGTGCGGCCGTTCTTCGATGATCCGGCGCGGCTTGAAAACAGCCTTGATACGCTGATCCCCGATAACCCGAACCAGCCTTATGATATGAAAGAACTGATCGGCAAGATTGCCGATGAGGGCGATTTCTTTGAGATCCAGAAAGAATTTGCCGGCAACATCGTGACGGGCTTTGTGCGGATCGAAGGCCAATCTGTGGGTGTGGTGGCGAACCAGCCGATGGTGTTGGCGGGCTGCTTGGATATTGATGCCAGCCGCAAGGCTGCACGGTTTGTTCGGTTTTGCGATGCGTTCGAAATTCCGATCCTGACTTTGGTTGACGTTCCGGGCTTCCTGCCGGGGGTGTCGCAAGAACTGGGCGGTGTGATCAAGCATGGCGCGAAACTGCTGTTTGCTTATGGCGAAGCAACCGTGCCGAAAGTGACGGTGATCACCCGCAAGGCTTATGGCGGGGCCTATGACGTGATGGCGTCAAAGCACCTGCGCGGTGATTTCAACTATGCGTGGCCGACGGCCGAAATCGCGGTGATGGGGGCCAAAGGTGCCACCGAGATCATCCATCGCGGCAAGTCGCCCGAAGAAATCGCCCGCCTGACCAAGGAATATGAAGACCGCTTTGCCAACCCGTTTGTCGCGGCCGAAAAGGGCTTTATCGACGAGGTGATCATGCCGCATTCAACGCGGCGGCGCGTGGCGCGGGCCTTTGCATCCTTGCGCGGCAAGAAACTCAGCAACCCGTGGAAGAAGCACGATAACATCCCGCTGTAATCAGCAGGAGGCGGGGATGTTTCAAGCGATGGTGCGGCGATGACCGATCCAACCTTTAGTGACGACGCGGGCCTTCAGGGCGATGCGGGGCCATTGGTGGTATCTGGTGACGGCTTGGCCGTGCCGGTGCCCTCAGGGTTGGCGGTGACGTTTCTGGATGTGGTGCTGAACGCGCCGGGGCCAGAAGGGTTGGCGGCGCGCTTTCGGTTTGTCGCGCCGCAGATCAAGGGCGGCGCGGTAGAGTTCGAAGTGGCCAGCGCCGATATGGCGCATCTGTGCCAGAATTTTGCGCTGCAACGGGTGGCAAAATTTGGCCCGGTCCCCAGCCAGATCATCATCTCACTTTCCGACAGCGCCGTGCCGTTTGGCGAGGCGGCCCCCGACGTAACGCAGTTTTTCGAAGCCTATCGCATCGAGGACGAGCGCTGCATATGGGAGGCATTTTGATGCAGCCACTAAATCTTGCGACGGGTGTGGGTGCGGCTTTGGCGGCTGATGTAGCTGTGCCACAGGGGCAGGCATTTGGCCAATTTGCGTGTCAATCCGGGTATTTATCGACTAATGTTCACACGGGCCGGATCGTTGCGGCCTGTAGCTTGAATAAGGGGGCGGCACAAAGCGCGCTCTCGAAAAAACTTAGGAGTAGAGCATGTCGAGCACCAAAATCACCGTATTGGCCCTGTGCATGGTCGCTTTCGTTGCCGGTTGCGCAAAGAAAGCTGAAGAAACGGTTTACGTTGACCAACCGGCTGTCACCACCGAGCCGACCTTCACCGGCAAATACAAGTAAGACGACAGGGCGGGCGCTTGCGGGCCTGATGGCCCGGCCCGCCCTTATTCTGCCTTGCAGCGAAAAGTCGGCAAAAAACCTGCAATTGTCGCGGAACCGCTTTGCACCTTCCGTTGGCCTGCCGTATGGTGCGCCCATCTGCAAAGATGAAACCTGGAGAATACAATGCGTTCCGCAACCATCATCGCCCTTATCGCCCTCAGCACCTTCGCGGCTTGCGCCAAGAAAGAAGCTCCGGTCGAAGCAGCTCCGGCTGACCTGTCGGTTGAACCGACTCAAACCGGCAAATACAAGTAATCTGACGGCACTAAACACGGGGCGGGCCCTGTGGCCCGCCTTCGCCACCCCGACCCAACCTTCATTTGGGGGCTATGAGGTGGCATTATGCTGAAGCATCGCGGTTTTCCTGGCCGCCTGACCGGCACCGATTTCCAATTTGTGATCCGTCGCGCCAATGTGAAACAGGGCGCAACCAAGATCATCAAACGGGAACGTTTCAAAGATCGCAAGCACGCTGACCGGATGGCCGACGCTGGCTTTATGGCGGCGCTTTGGGCGCATTTCGGCGAAGAGCCGTTCGAGCGCGGCAATCTGGATGCCGGGCGGCTGTCGTGGCTGTTTGGCCGCGAAGTCGTGGCCGCCGAAGACCCGTTCGACCCCTCGTCTTATGAGGCCCTGCTGAAGATCGACCTGAAGCGGGCGCAAGTGTCTTT
>JAHEDL010000021.1 GCA_024641255.1 Pseudorhodobacter sp. | reverse complement strand
CTTCGGGCGGGTAGCGCATGGCTTTGACCATTTGCGCCGCATGGTCGGCGGTTTCGATCATTGGCACCATCACGGTTTGAATCCCCAGATCCAACACCTGTTTGATCAGATGCACCTCGCCGACCGGCACGCGCACCACGACATTGCAGCGACTGCCAATGGTTTGCGCCTGTGCCAGCATGGTGGGAATGGAATTCGGGCCATGTTCGCCATCAATCAGCAACCAATCAAAGCCGGACCCGGACAGCAGTTCGGCGGAATAGGGGCTGGCCAAGTTAAGCCAGATGCCAAATTGCGGGGTTTTGGCGGCAAGCGCGGCTTTCAGATGGTTCTTCGGGGCGGGCATGGTGTGTCCTATTCGAATTGGCAGGTAAGGCTGCCGAACGTGCCGAAATCGGCAGCGATGCGGCAGCCCGATGGGCATTCGATAGCACGAATGAAGCTGCCAGATAAAATGATTTGCCCCGGTTCGATGCGCTGGCCGTATTGCGCCATGCGGGCGGCAAGCCAGACGAGGCCAGTGACGGGATCGTTGAGCACACCCGCACCAAGCCCGGTTTCTTCCACCACACCGTCGCGCGAAACGATGGCGCCGACCCAACGCAGATCAACGTTTGGGGGATGCTTGGCACTACCCCACAAGATACCGGCATTGGCGGCATTATCGGAAATGGTGTCGATAATGGTGCGGGTTTTACCCGCATTGGCGCGGACGATGCGGGTATCAAGGATTTCCAACGCGGGGGTGACGTAATCGGTGGCAGCAAGCACCTGATCACGGGTGACGGCGCCCGATAGCGGGGCTTTCATCACAAAAGCAATCTCGGCTTCGATGCGGGGCGCGATGAAGCGGTTCGCCGGAACGGTAGCACCATTGGCAAAGGCCATGTCATCCAGCAAAACCCCTGAATCGGGGGTTTCGATGTTCAACTGTTGCTGCATGGCGCGGCTGGTCAGGCCGATCTTCCAACCGATGGTTTTGCGCCCCGCCGCCTGTTTGCGGGCAACAAAGGCCGACTGGATCGCATAGGCGTCATCCATCGTAGCATCGGGGAATTCGGCAGACAGCAGACCGCGTTGAATACGGGCTGTTTCGGCCGAATAGAGACTGTTTCCAGCGGCGGTGATCTGATCGGGCGTCATAGAGTTTCGTCGGCAATGGTGTTGCGCAGGGTGCCAAGACCGGTGGCCGACACCTCGACCACGTCGCCGGGTTTCAGCCAGATTGGCGGATCAAACCGCGCGCCTGCGCCGGTGGGGGTGCCGCACAGGATCACGTCACCGGGGACAAGCGTGGTGAAGGTAGAGATATAGGCGACGATCTTGCGGAAGGAAAAAATCATCCGGCTGGTGCGGTCTTGTTGGCGCAGCTCGCCATTAACGCGGGCTTCCAGCGCAATGTCGTCAAGCTGGGCGGCATCGGTGAACGGGGTCAAATACGGCCCGATAGAGCCTGAATTGTCCCAATTCTTGCCTTGGGTGACATTGAACTTCGCGTGGCGCACCCAATCGCGGATGGTGCCTTCGTTGGCCAAGGACAGGCCAGCGATGTGGCTATAGGCGTCCGATTCAGCAATGCGGCGACCGGCTTTGCCGATCACGATCACAACTTCGGCTTCGTAATCCAGTTGATGGCTTTCTGGCGGGCGGATCAGCGGTTGGTCAGCGCCGGTGAATGATCGCGGAAAGCGGGGAAACAAAGACATGTAAGGCGGGGCGTCTTGGCCGTCTTTGTATTCGGCGTTGCGGTCGGGGAAGTTGACGCCGACGCACAGAATCTTTTCCGGGTTGGTGACCGGAATGGTCAGGTTGACCTGATCCAGCGCCAGATGCGGGCCAGCGGCCTGCGCCAAAGCCGCCAGCGCACCCGCTTCGATTGCGGCGCGCAGGGTTGGAAAATGCGCGGTCAGGTCGGTGATCACCGTGCCATCAATATGACCCCAGCCTTCGGCCTTGCCAGTGGTGTAAGAGACGAATTTGCTCATGGTGCCACGATTGGTTGTGCGTTCAATACCGCCTTTGTCGGCGTTGTTCCGGCAAAAAGCGAGCCTTCTTCGAACCACGACTTTGGCGCGGGTGCCCCCCACAGGGTTTGCCGCTGCGGGTCTTTCAGATCCCATTTGATCGGTTCAAGGTCGGGGTCGACGGTTTGGTAATCCGAGCAGTAAATCTCGATCCGGTGGCCGTCGGGGTCGCGGATATACAGGAAGAACGCGTTCGAAATGCCGTGGCGACCGGGACCGCGCTCGATATTGCCGACATAACCGGTGGTCGCCATCAGATCCAACATATCAATGATGTTCAGCGGCGTCGGCACCCAGAACGCGACGTGATGCAGGCGCGGGCCGGTGCCGTTGGTGAAGGCCATGTCATGCACGCCGCCCTTGCGGTGCATCCACGCCGCCCAAAGCCTGCCCGAAGCTTCATCTTCTGTGTATTCAGTAACGCGGAACCCCATGTCATTCCAGAACGCAACCGAAGCGTCGACATCGGGCGAGAAGGTGTTGAAATGGTCGATCCGCAGCGGTTTTACGCCATGATAGAGACTGTATTTCTGATGGATCGGCGGCAGGCGATCCATCTTGGCGTAGAATTCAAGCGGCACCCCGAACAGATCTGAGGTCAGCAGGGTGCGGCCCTGAAACGGCCGGGTGACCCAAGCAATCGCGCGGCCCTTGGCGGTGAACCACGCGGCGGCTTTATCAAGGTCGGCGTCATCCCAAACCTTGAATCCCAACACCTGCGCGCGGGCTTCGGCGGCTTGACGCAGGATAAGGCAGTGGTGACCGCGCTCCTCCATCGCGCGCAGATACAGCACGCCGGGTTCTTCGCCAGTAATCTGAAGCCCCAGCGTATCGACGTAGAATTTCTTCGATTCTGCCAGATTAGTGACGCTAAATTCAACGTGGCTTAGCCGGACCGTATTGAAATCGGGGTAAAGATTGGCGGCGGGAACGGGCATTGCAGATCCTTAAACGGGGAAGATGACGTTGGTTTGCCCGGTGCCGGACGACGGGAAGTATTCGGTCACAACTTCGCATTTGCCGCGATAGTTGTCCCAGCCAAGCGCGCCATACAGCATGGCGGTGTCGTGCATCGAGCCTTCACCACAGCAAAAGCTGGCATAGTCGGGCAGCATTTTGAGGAAGGTGGCATGATCGCCGTTCTTCCACATTTCCAGCACATGCAGATCCATCTGACGGTTGAATTCGGAACTGATGGTGAAGGTGCCGTTGTTGGCGGCATAGTCCTTGTTCGGCCAGATCTTGTGCGACAACGACCCCGAGGCGACCAAAAGCACGCGGCTGTCGCTTGCCTGAACCGCCTGACGGATCGCTTGCCCGATCACGCGGCTTTCGTCGTGGCTATGAACGGTGCACCACGCGGCGATGGAAACCACCTTCATTTTATGCGCGCGGCTTAGAAAACGCATCGGCACCAGCGTGCCATATTCCAGTTCCAGCGTATCAAGATGGTGCGACAGGGTATAAACCCCCAGATCGGTCGCGGCCTTGGCAATGGCGTCGCCCAAGGCGGGGTTGCCCTCGTATTCATAGGGCATGTTCTGGATGAACTGCGGGAATTCATTCGAGGTGAACAGCCCCTTGAAGTGGGTATTCGCGTTGATGTGGAAGCCCGCGTTGATCACCCAATGGGTATCGCAGACAATCACCGTATCAACGCCCAACTCGTTGGCGCGGCGCCCAATTTCGAAATGGCCGTCAATCGCGGCCTGCCGCTTGCCCTTTACCGGCCCGTCTTGTTCCGACATCAGCATCGTTGGAACATGCGTGCATTTTGCCGCGAGAACGATTTCACCCATAAGTTTTCTCCGTTGGGGTCGCGCGTTTCCTGACGATCACTTGCCCAGTTTGGGAATGCTATGCGCTTCGGTGGCGAAGCAGACGTTCTTGGTTTCCATGTAGAAATCAAACGACCAATCGCCGCCATCGCGCCCGATGCCGCTGTCTTTGGTGCCGCCAAACGGGGTCGGCAGGTGGCGGTTGTTTTCGCTGTTCACCCAGACCATGCCCGCCTGCACCGCATCGGAAAACCGGAACGCCCGCGTGACATCTTGGGTCCACAGATAGGCCGCAAGACCATAGGGGGTGTCGTTTGCGATGCGCAGCGCCTCTGCTTCGTCGGCGAAGGGAATCGCGGTCAGCACCGGGCCAAAGATTTCTTCTTGCGCGATGCGCATCTGGTTGGTGGCGTGGGTGAACAGGGTGGGCTGCACATAACAACCACCGCCGGGACCATCAAACTTGGCACCACCGGCCGCAACCGTTGCACCTTCGGCGCGACCCAGTTCCAGATAGGACAACACCTTTGCCTCGTGCACCGGATGGATCAGCGGGCCGATTTCGGTGTGCGGATCAAGCGGATGGCCGACCTTGATCGCCTTGGCGCGGGCCGCAACGCGGGCGGTGAAGTCATCATAGATCGACGCCTGCACCAGCAGACGCGACGACGAGGTGCAGCGTTCGCCGTTCAGCGAATAGATCATGAAAACAGCGGCATCGACGGCGCGGTCAAGATCGGCGTCGTCAAAAACGATGACCGGATTCTTGCCGCCCAGTTCGAAATGCACCCGCTTTAGCGTCTTGGCCCCCTGCGCCATGATCATGCTGCCGGTGCGGCTTTCGCCGACAAAGCCGATGGCGCGGATCAGCGGATGTTCGGTCAGGGCGCGGCCTGCCTCTTCGCCCAAACCGTTGACAAGGTTCCAGACGCCGGGGGGCAAGCCGGCCTCTTCGGCGATTTCAACCAAAAGCCGCGCCGAAAGCGGTGAGAATTCGGCGGGCTTGTGCACAACAGTGCAGCCCGCCGCCAGTGCCGGGGCGATCTTCCAGGTGGACAGCATGAAAGGCGTGTTCCACGGCGTGATGATGCCAACCGGGCCAAGCGGCGCGCGCGAGGTGACGTTGATTTGCCCCGGTGCGCGCAGGGACTGGCCATCGCGCGCCTCTGCCGCCTTGTCGGCGAAGAAGCGGAAGTTTTCCGCGCCGCGCAGGGCGGCCTTCGACATGAAGCGCAGCGCCTGTCCGGTATCCATGGATTCGGTGAAGGCGATTTCTTCGGCTCGGGCTTCGATCCCGTCGGCAATGCGGTGCAGGATCTTGCGGCGTTCCGCCCCCGAAACCGCAGCCCAACCGGCAAAAGCGGCGTGGGCGGCGCGGGCAGCAGCGTCGATATCGGCGGCATCGCCCCGCGCTACGTCGGCCAAAGGCGCCAGATCAACCGGCGAGATGATTTCAAAGGTCTTGCCAGAAACGGCCCGAACCGCCTGACCGTTGATGTGGTTCAAAACACCTTCGGCGCGAAAGCGTTCCAGATAGCCCAGCGCGCGGGCGATATTTTCGGGGGCGATTGTCATGATGTCCTCAGGCGCGGGTGAATGGCGTTGGTTTTCCAGCTAAGCGGGGCAGAGATTTCCTGCACCTCTAGCGACAGGGCGAAATGCGGGCGCGCGAGTTGCGGCGCAAAATGTGTCTCTGCGCAGGCGATTAGAGCCTTTCCGACCGCAAGCTTTTCGGCATCGCTGCGCCCGGCACCGATGCGCAGGATCATGTCAGCAAAGCTGTTTTCTGGCAGCCGATCCGCGATGGCGTAATGCGGGCAAGGTCGCGCGCGCACCCGCAGCGCGCCAAGTTCGAACAGGCCAGACGCCAGCAAGACGCCCTGCAGCGCGACACAAAGCGCGTCGAAATCGACGGCGGTTTCCAGATTGGCGGAATATTCGATGGTCAGGTGCGGCATGGCGATCTCCGTATAACTTAACAGGTTAAACAAATTCAAACGCCGGTCAAGGATTTTCTTCGCCCGCTTGCACGACTTGCCGCAAAAGCGGTAGGTGAGAGCATGAACGATACGTCTCACCCACCGCGCGACACGCGCCATTCGCTGCCGATGGCGCTGCTGCGCGCGCGTGAAGCGGTGATGAACCGGTTTCGCCCGATGCTTGCCGCACATGACATCAACGAACAGCAATGGCGGGTGATCCGGGTGCTGGGCGAGGTTGACAGCCTTGATGCGACAGAGGTTGCGGTGCGGGCGAATATTCTGGCGCCGTCGCTGACGCGGATGATCAAGGCGATGACCGAACGCGGGTTGATCGAACGCGCCAAGGATGCCAGCGACGGGCGGCGGGTGATGCTGTCTATCGCACCGAAAGGCCGCGCTTTGTTGACGGCCGTTGCACCGGATAGCGCCGAGATTTATCGCGCGCTGGAACAGGCCTATGGGCCGGAACGCACCAGCCAGCTGATAGAGTTGCTGATCGAACTGGCCGAGTTGGACAGCTAAGCCCCCAGCCGCGCAAGATAGGCGGCGACGCTGTGGGCTTGGGTGCGGGCAAGGCGAATGGCCTGATCAGGCGTTACGGCGTGAAAGCTGACAGCATCGCGCGGACGCAGTTGCGCAAAACCATCCAGATCACAATCCAGCACCGTGGCGATCTTCGGATAGCCGCCGGTGGTTTGATGATCTGCCAGCAACACCGTCGCCACCCCGTCGCCTGCGACCTGGATCGAGCCGCGCGCGATGGGCTCTGACGGCATCGAAAGCTCTGCCGCGGGGGGCAGCGGCGGGCCAGACAGGCGGACGCCCATGCGATCATAGGCCGATGTCAGCGTGAAGCGGCTGGTCAGCAGGTCTTGCAGGGTTTCGGGGGCGAAAAAACGGTCTTGCGGGCCAAGGCTGATCCGCAGCTGATGGCGGGGGCGGGCAAAGACCGGACAGGGAATTGGGCCGTTTAGAGCCGCATTTACCCGTGCAGCCAGCACCGTAAGCTGCCCGCCTGTCGTCAGTTTTCCACCGCCAAGCCCGGAACTGCCGTGGGTTGCGGCACTGTTCATCCAACGTGGCGATTGCAGATCACCGGCAAAGGCAAGGCAGCACCATGTGCCCCAACCACCGGGGCGGATGACCAAGGTTTCGCCCTGTGCAACGGTCAAAACCTGCCACGAGCCATATTTCCGCCCGGCATGTTCAACCACAAAGCCACCGCCCGCGACGGCAAGCGTCACCGCGCCTGCGCTGCATTTCAGGGTCAGGCCAGCCAAAGACACTTCGACCCCCACCGCATCGGCGGTGTTGCCCAAGGCGCGATTGGCCGCTGCAAGCGCAAGCCGATCCATCGGGCCAGAGGCCGGAACGCCATAGCGCAGCGCACCTTTGCGGCCACCGTCTTGCAGGGATACATGCGGGCCTGCGTGCAGGATTTCAAATTGTGC
>JAHEDL010000019.1 GCA_024641255.1 Pseudorhodobacter sp. | reverse complement strand
TGCCGCAGCTCTACCTGAACAACGTCGGTCTGGCCGACCTCGAACGCTGCGGCGCACATGCCCAGATAATACTGCCAAGACCGCAGAAAGGCCCCGCCATAGCCAAGCTTGGTTATCTTTGCCTGTTGCTCTGCCATCCGCTGCCCCCACAAGCGGCAGGTCTGCGCGTAATGCGTGCCAAAGCCGAAACTGTCCTGCACCTGCAACCCGGCCTGTGCCGCCTGCGCCGCGATCTGCGCATCCGACAACAGCATCCCGCCCGGAAACACATGCTGCCGGATGAAATCGGAACTGCTGCGATAGGTTTCGAAATAGCGATCCGGCACGGTGATGGCCTGCAGCACCGCGCGCCCGTCGTCGGCAAGACGCGCCTTCAGGGCCGCGAAATACGTCGGCCAGTATTTCGCGCCGACCGCCTCGATCATCTCGATCGACACGATGCTGTCATAACGGCCCGTCGCATCGCGGTAATCGCAAAGCGCAATCTCGGCCCGCCCGTCCAGCCGCGCCTCGGCATAGGCGCGCTGGTTGGTCGAGATGGTCAGTGCCGTCACCTGCCGACCCTGATCGGCGGCACGTTCGGCAAAACCACCCCAGCCGCAGCCGATTTCCAGCGTCCGCTCCCCTTGGCCAAGCCGCGACAGGATGCGGTCGTATTTGCGGTCTTGCGCGCGACCAAGATCAGCATCGGCCGCGTCGAAAAGCGCCGAAGAATAGGTCATGCCCGGATCAAGCCAAAGCTGATAAAACTCGTTGCCAACATCGTAATGTGCGTGAATGTTGCGCGCCGAGCCACGGCGCGAATTGGCGCGCAGCACGGTGTCGGTCAGGCGAAACTTCAGCCGATGAAACCACGACCCGAAGGTATACTGCGACAGCGCGTTCATATTCAGCAACGCAACCTGCCCAAGCAGCTCTAGCGACGGGCTGTCCCAAAGCCCCGCGACATAGCTTTCGCCAAAGCCCACGTCGCCGCGCAGCGCGCAGGCCGTCACCATCGCCCAATCGTTGATCTGCAGTTCCGCCGCCGGATCGCCTGCGCCAAAGTCATGCACCGCCCCATTTGGCGTGATCACCCGCAAAGAGCCGTGCGAAACAGCCGCGCAGGTTTCAAGGAATTCAAGTTCAACGCGTTTGCGCAAGAACAGCATCAGCTGACCTCTTTCTTCGGGGGAAGTGGCGGCGGCGCATAGCGCGCGCCTTTCGATTTCAATTTCAGCGCCTGCCAATAGATCAGCGCCACCACCCGCAACGCGCCAAATGGCCGACGCAGCGCGGCCGCCAGCAAGCTTTGCGCGCAGGCCTTGCGGCGCACACCGTTCAGGGTCGCCACCACACCTTCGTCGCCATCCGACAGCGCGATGCGAAAGGCAATTTCGGTCGGGCTAAAGCCGAAATGAAAGGTATAGGCGCCGCTGACCGCCTGAAACGGCGACACATGAAAGATCTTCTGGGCGGTGATCGCATCGCTGCGGTTGATCGGCGCAAAGTCAGACCGCGCGCAAAAATAGCTATGCCTGTCGCCGAAGGTATTGTTGACCTCGGCAATCACCGCATGCAGCGCATCGCCCTGCAAGAGCAGCCAAAAGCTGACCGGATTGAAGCTGAATCCCAGAAAACTTGGCTGGGTCATCAACAAGATGCGAAACGGGCCCAGATCGGCAAACCCACGTGCGGCAAACACCTCGCGCGCCCAAGGCAATCCCCGCCCCGCCCCGCGCGGCCCGCCATGGTTGCGGTCATGCACCGCATAAAGGTTAAAGCGGTTGCGCGAAAAGCAGGCCGGACCCTGCGGGCTTTCCATATCCAGCAGCAGATAGTCGACGCCATAGCTAAAAGCGTTGCGAATGGCACCGCGACGGCCATGCCAGGTGCGCGCCGCAATATGCTCTGGCCATTGGGTCATGCAGGCACCCGGTCTTGCATCAACCGCGCCACCCGCTTGGCGCTGGCGATGCCATCTTCGTGAAAACCGTGGCGGGTATAGGCCCCGGCAAACCAGAACCGATCCCGCCCCTGCACCTCGGCCAAGCGCCCCTGCGCCCGGATCGCGGCATGGTCAAACACCGGATGGCGAAAACTTGTCTGATCATAGATCAGCCGTGGATCAACCGCCTGCACCGGATTAAGCGACACAAACAGCGGATCGCTTTGCGGGATATTCTGCAGACGGTTCATCCAATAGGTCACACCGACTCCCGCGGTTTGCGCCCCGGTTTCCGCCTTATACACCCAAGACGACCAACAGGCGCGCCGACGCGGCATTTGCTGCGGATCGGCATGCAAGACCATCAGGTTGTCTTGAAACTGCATTGCCCCCAGCACCTGCTGCTCTGCCAGCGTCGGCTGCCCGATCATGCGCAACGCCTGATCCGCGTGGCAGGCAAAGATCACCTCGTCAAAGCTTTCGGCTGGCCCCTCCTGTGGCACGACCAAACAGCCAACTGTCTGGCGCTGCACCGCACGCACCGGCGTCGCCACGCGGATCGTGGTGCCCAGCAACGCCAACCGCGCCGCCAGCCTGCGCACATATTCAATGCTGCCGCCGTCCACCGTCCACCATTGATGCTGCCCCTTGTGGCTCAGCAGCGCATGATTGCGAAAGAACCGGATCAACGACCGCGCCGGAAAATCAAGGATCTGATCGGGCGGCGTCGACCAGATCGCGCCACAGACCGGCAGCAGGTAATAGCGTTGAAACCAATCGCCCAAACGCAGGTCTTGCAAAAGATCGCCAATCGACAGCGCCGGATCATCCGACGCCGCCTCGGCCTTGGCGTTAAACCGCAGAATATCGCGCACCATCCGGTAAAACTGCGGCCGTGCAAGGTTGCGCTTTTGCCCGACCAGCGCCGTCAACTGATGCAGGCCATATTCCACCCGGCCCTGATCAACCGACGCGCCAAAGCTCATGTCGCTTTTGGCCACCGGCACATCAAGATCGTGAAACATCTGCGTCAGATGCGGATAGTTGGCATAGTTGAACACGATAAAGCCGGTATCAACCGGCTGCGTGCCAGATTTGCCCGCCATGACCGTGCGGGCGTGACCGCCCAAGCGGGGGGCTGCCTCGAACAAGGTGACGTGATGCTGCGCCGCCAGAAAATACGCCGCCGACATGCCGGAAATACCGCCGCCGATTACCGCGATACGCTTTGCCGGCGGTGCTTCAGTGTCAAATGCCATGGCGGGGTTGGCCTTTCTTGATGGTGTTCAAAGGGTTTACGTGGGGCGCCTCTATCTGGATCACAAATAAACGCCCCGCGCTAAACCTCGGCCTTTGCGGCCAGACGCGCCAAAATCGTTTCGGCATCCGACAACACCGTGGCGCGGTGGGTTTCATCCATCTTGTCCCAGGTGCGATACATCTGCGCCATGCGCGGGTTAGCGGCAAAGCGGCTGCGGTGGCGGTCCAGAAAGTGCCAATACAGCGGGTTGAACGGGCAAGCCCTTGGCCCGACCCGCTCTTTCACCCGGTAATGGCAGCCGCCGCAATAATCCGACATCCGGTCGATATAGGCCCCCGACGACACATAGGGTTTCGACCCCAGCAGCCCACCATCGGCAAACTGGCTCATCCCCAGCGTATTCGGCGCTTCAACCCATTCGAAGGCATCAATGTAAACCGCAAGATACCATTCATGCACTTCCGCCGGGTCCACCCCCGCCAGCAAGGCAAAATTGCCGGTGATCATCAGCCGCTGAATATGATGCGCATAGGCAAGATCGCGCGTTTGGGCCACGGCTTTGGACAGGCAGTTCATCTTGGTCGGCGCGCCCCAATAGGCCGCAGGCAACGCCGCCATATGGTTCAGCGCGTTTTGCTGCAGATAGGCCGGACCTTTCAGCGCCCAAATCCCGCGCACATATTCGCGCCAGCCAATAATCTGCCGGATAAAGCCTTCCACCGCCGCCAAGGGTGCAGCACCACTGCGATAGGCCGCTTCGGCGCGCTGACACACCTCTCGCGCCGAAAGCAGCCCAAGGTTCAGGCAGGGCGACAGCAAGGAATGGCTTAGGAACGGATCGCTTTCCAGCATCGCATCCTGCTCTGCCCCGAACCGCGGCAGGCTATGGGCAATGAAATGGTCAAGCGCCAGCAATGCCTGCGCCCGGTCGGTGGGCCAGTGAAATGGCCGCAGCCGGCCAAAATGGTGTGGAAACCGGCTGGCCACCAGATCCAGCACCGCCTCGGTTTCGGCATCCGGCACAAAGCGCAACGGGCGGGGCCGCAGCAGATCAGGTGCGGCAGCTTTGCGGTTATCATGGTCGAAATTCCATTGTCCGCCCGCAGGCTCTGCGCCGTCCATCAACAGGCCGGTGCGGCGACGCATGTCGCGGTAAAACCACTCCATCCGCAAAGATTTGCGCCCCTCGGCCCAAGCGACGAAATCTTGCGGCGGGCATAGAAACCGGTCATCGGGCAAAAACCGCAGCGGCAGCGGCAGGTCTTGCAGCGCCGCATGCAAACGCCAGTCGCCCGACTGGGTGGCGACAATCTCGGTTGCGCCGGTTTCCGCCATCCGCCGCAGCAGTTCGCCGGGCAATGTCGGGCCGGTTTCAGGGTCATCCAGCCGCGAATACAGCACGCGAAAGCCGCGCGCCCGCAGCTGTGCGGCAAACTTGCGCATCGCCGTCAGCACCAGTGCAATCTTCTGCGGATGGTGCGGCACCGGCGTGGCCTCTGCCATCACCTCGGCCATCACCACGATGTCTTGCGCCGGGTCCGCCCCACGCAGCGCCGACAGATCGTCAGACAACTGGTCACCCAGCACAAGAATAAGCCGCATCGCGTGACCCTTTTTTCCGTTGCGGGCAAACCTAGCGCCGCAACATCGGTTGCACAGGGGGGCCAACTTTGCCAATCGATTGACCGACAGCCTGTTACCCGCGCCGCGATGCACGGGGCCACAAGAACACGCCGCATCGCGCCAAATTTTGCAAACCGCAGGCCACCCACACGGGGCAGCCTGCGCATCACATCACTTCAGCTTGATGCAGAAATGCTTTTTGACCGGTTTTTCAATCGTCCAAGTGCCACTGAAACCGGGTTCCACGGTAAAGGCATCGCCGGGGCGCAGGGTCACCGCTGCGCCGCCATCTGGCGTGATGGTGATCTGGCCATCAATCAGATGCACGAATTCGTAAAACTTGTAGACCGCGTGCCAAGTGCCCAGCGTGGCTTCCCAAGTGCCGCTGATCACGCTGCCGTCGATAGAGGTGTGCTGCACCCAGGTCTTCATCGTCGGGTTGCCGTCGATCTTGGTCCAGCCCTCAAGGTCGGTCAACATCGGCTCGGGCCCCGGCGCGGGAAAGCGGAAAACCATATCGCTCATGTCAGTCCTTTCAAGATTTCGCTTTGGTGATGGCATGGTGGTATGACTCCGCTGCCAAGCTGACAAGGCCCAACACAATCCGGCGCCCGCCCGTTGCCGCCGAAACTGGCTTTGGATTATCGCAGCGAAGGGGTGGCAAAACCGCGACGAATGGTTGATCTATTTAACCCACACATGCAGATGGCAGGCAGCAGCAAGGAAGGGACGAATATGTTGATCCGTGAAGCCAAGGCGTCAGACGCCGAAGATTTGGCGCGTTTCATAAACATGGCGGCCGACGATCTTCCGCTGCATTTCTGGCAAAAATCGGTTGGCCCCGATGGCGACCCTTGGGCCCATGGCAAGGAGCGCGCCGCGCGCGAGACTGGCAGCTTTTCCTATCGCAACGCGTGGCTTACCGAAACCGATGGCAAGGTTGGCGCCTGCCTGCTCGGCTATCCGGCCGAAGATGATCCCAGCCCGATCGACCCCGAAACCCCCGCGATCTTTGTGCCCCTGCTAGAGCTTGAAGCCCTTGCGCCGGGGTCGTGGTATCTGAACGTGCTGGCCACTTATGAGGCGTTTCGCGGCAAAGGGCTTGGCAGCGCCCTGCTGGCCCATGCCGAACAGATAACCCGGCAATCGGGGCGCAAAACCGTCAGCCTGATCGCCGCCGACACCCATCTTGACGCGCTGCGGCTTTACACCGCGAAAGGCTTTCAGGAAGTGGCCCGCCGCCCGGTCGTCAAAGGCGACTGGCAGGTGGACGCAGCCGAATGGATCCTGTTCACCAAATCGGTGGCCTAGGGCCGCGCCGATTTCAACGCCATTGTGGCGGCCCTTGCGCCACCAAAGCGGTGCCATCTGCATCAGGGCGCTTTACATCAAATCCCGCAGCCGACCCCACGGCTGCGCCGCTTAACCGGCTAGGCCCGCAGGCCAGCGGCCCCAAAGACCTGCCGCCGGGCGCATCCCCCATTTTACCCCGATCAGCCTAAGAATCGACCAGCCCGCCCCAATAGCGGCGCTTTGGGCTGCAATTTTCCGCCTTCTTGCGCCCCTGCCCGTTCGCCCAAGGGTCACTTTCTGCACTGCAGCAAAAAATTCCGTCTGAATTTTAGGCGTTTTCCGGCGCTGCTGGAAAAGGCGGTTGCAGACCCGCCGATAAAGTTGATCGGCCCGAATGTTGCGCTTCTGCTTTAACCACTCGGCTTGCTCCGGGGGAAGTTCAGGTCTGTGGCACAGCCGGCTCATCACCGCGATGCCACCTGCAAAAGAAACGCGCTCGTTGTTCGTGACGACCCTGCCTTTTGGTCGGGCACGGGGCGGGCAGCCAACAGGGGAAACGATAATGAAACTGACCAGACGTATGCTTTTGGCTTCGGGAATTGCGTCGATGGCGCTGCCGCGCATCGCATTTGCCGCCGGCGAAACCATCAAAATTGGCGTGTTGCACTCGCTTTCAGGCACCATGGCGATTTCGGAAACCACGCTGAAAGACACCATGCTGATGCTGATCGAAGCCCAGAACGCAAAAGGGGGCGTGCTTGGCAAACAACTGGAAGCTGTGGTTGTCGATCCGGCCTCGGACTGGCCGCTATTTGCCGAAAAAGCGCGCGAGTTGCTGACGGTTGACAAGGTCGACGTCATGTTTGGCTGCTGGACCTCGGTCAGCCGCAAATCTGTGCTGCCGGTGATCGAAGAATTGAACGGCCTGTTGTTCTACCCCGTTCAGTACGAAGGCGAAGAGTCGTCGAAGAACGTGTTCTACACCGGCGCCGCGCCGAACCAGCAGGCTATTCCGGCGGTCGACTACTATCTGAACGAACTTGGCGTGCAGAAATTCGCGCTTTTGGGCACCGATTATGTCTACCCGCGGACCACGAACAATATTCTGGAAGCCTATCTGATTTCGAAGGGC
>JAHEDL010000208.1 GCA_024641255.1 Pseudorhodobacter sp. | reverse complement strand
GCCACGCCATTGACTGCGAAGCAAATCCAGTCGGCACGCTGCACGCCGGTGTCGGCAAAAAGGGCGTGGCCGAACTGACCGAACGGGCGCGCCAATGGCAAAAGCGCGGTGCTCCGGTTGATCTGTTGGACAAGTCCGAAGCCGCCGCCATGCTTGGCACCAGTTTTTACGCAGGCGCTTTGCTTGACCGTCGCGCTGGCACGATTCAGCCCTTGGCCTATGCCCGTGGCCTTGCCCGCGCCGCCACCGCCTTGGGCGTTGCCATCCACACGCAATCTCCGGCAACGGCGCTGACGCGCAGCGCAAACGGCTGGCTGGTGCGCACGCCAAACGGGTCGGTCAGCGCAAAACAGGTGGTGCTGGCCACCGATGCCTACACCCGCCTTTTGCCGCAAAACATCGCCCGCCAACAGGTCACCCTGCCCTATTTCAACATGGCAACCCAGCCGCTTACGCCGGATGTCGCCAAAAGCATCCTGCCGGGGCGGCAAGGCGTCTGGGATACCAAAGAGGTGCTGTTGTCTTATCGCTTCGACGCGATGAACCGACTGGTGTTCGGCTCGGTCGGGGCGCTGCGCAACTCGGGCGTGGCGGTGCACCGCGCTTGGGCCAAGCGTGCCCTGCGCAAGCTTTACCCACAAATCACCGAACTTCGCTTTGAACAGGAATGGTTCGGCAACATTGGCATGACCTCTGACAACCTGCCGCGCTTCCACCAACTTGACGACGGCATCTACAGCTTTTGCGGATATAACGGCCGTGGCATCGCCCCCGGCACCGTTTTTGGCCGCGCAATGGCCGGGCTGCTGTCGGGCGATATCGCTGCCGCCGCACTGCCGCTGCCGCTCAGCCAACCAGAACCCGCAGCCCTGCGCGGCCTGCGCTCTGCCTATTACGAAGCAGGCGCGCAACTTGTTCACCTGACCGAAGCCCGGTTCTGACCGCCAATTCGATAGGATCCCCATGACCGAATTCATCCGCGCCGCGCGCATCGCCGATCTTGAGATTTCAGAAATTGTTCAACTGTCGGAAAAGGCCGCAGCCCTGAAAGCCGCAGGCCGCGACGTGATCGCACTGTCAACCGGCGAGCCCGACTTTCCGACCCCGGCGCATGTCATCGAAGCCGCGCATCAGGCCGCATTGGCCGGCAAAACCCGCTATCCTGCAACGCTGGGCACGCCAGAATTGCGCGCCGCAATCGCTGCCGCAAACGCGGTGCAACCGTCCGAAGTCATGGTGTCAACCGGCGCAAAACAGGTGCTGGCCAATGCCATGCTGGCAAGCCTCAATCCGGGCGACGAGGTCATTATGCCCGCCCCGTTCTGGACCAGCTATTCCGACATCGTCTTGATGGCTGGCGGGCGGCCAGTGGTGATCCGCTGCCCGATGGCCTCGGGCTTCAAACTTTCCCCCGCAGCGCTAGAGTCCGCGATCACACCGCGAACCCGCTGGCTGATGCTGAACTCACCGTCCAACCCTTCGGGCGCGATCTATTCTGCCGACGAAATCAAGGCTCTGGCGCAGGTTTTGGCGCGCCACCCGCAGGTTTGGCTGCTGTCGGACGAGATTTACGATCATCTTAGCTATGTTCCCTTCACCCCGTTCCGCCATGCCGCCCCCGAATTGGCAGACCGCACATTGGTGGTAAATGGCGTGTCAAAAGCCTACGCCATGACCGGCTGGCGCATTGGCTGGGGCGTTGGTCCCGCCGCCCTGATCAAGGCCATGGGTGCGGTGCAAGGCCAGGTTACCTCTGGTGCCTGCTCTATCGCGCAGGCCGCAGCCCTTGCCGCCCTGACCGGCGATCAAAGCCTGCTTGAAACCCGGCGCGCGGCAATGAAAGACCGGCGTGACCAAGTGGTTGCCGGGTTGAACGCCATGCCCGGCGTGACTTGCCCGGTGCCTGATGGCGCCTTCTATGTGTTTCCCGACATGACCGCAGCCATCGCGCAAGGCGGCTTTAACAGTGACGCCGCACTTTGTGGTTGGCTTTTGGAAAACGCCGGCGTCGCCATCGTTCCTGGCCGCGCCTTTGGCCTGCCCGGCCACGCCCGCCTGTCCTTTGCCTACGCCAACAAAGATCTGGAATCCGGCATCGCGCGCATCCACGCCGCATTGGTGTCCCGGCTTGCGGTAAACGCCTAAGGCGGATCGCGGTTTGATACGTCAGGGGGCACAAAGCCCCCTAACATCCTTAGATCACAAAGAAATCTGCTGCTGTTGGTGTCGACTGCACCCCGGCGGTTTGCCCGAACAGCGCAATTTGCACCGCCGCACCCTTGCCACTGCCATCGGCATCATAATAAAGCGCGCCAGTGGTGGTGTTATAGATAATCCTGTCGGTGCTGTCGTGGCCGCGTATGGCCCCCGCACCTGACCAAAACGCGTCCGCGCTTAGGGCGGCCCCGGTTTGCCCCAGCGCAGCCATCACCGACTTTGCAAGGTAAATATGGTCGGTGCCGCTCACAAAATCAGTAACAACATCCATATTGGCTGAACTGCTCAGCGTGGTGTTGAACACAAAAACATCCGCCCCCGCGCCGCCGGTCAATCTGTCGCTGCCCGCGCCACCGTTCAGGGTGTCGGCACCGCCACCGCCAGACAGAATGTCTTTCCCGCCCCCACCATCAAGGCTGTCACCGAAACCAGAGCCGCTTAGCTTATTCGCCCCGGCATTGCCGACGATCGAAATGCCAGCCGTCAGCGCCGCCGCATCGATATTGATCGCGGTCGTCGCCGTCGATACCGCCGTTGCCGCAACACCAGTGCCGATCACCACCTTTTCAACCGCCACGCCCGCGCTCAACACGAGCGTCACAGCCTGCGTTGTGGTAAACCGCAACTCGTCGATGCCGCTGCCCCCCGTCACGCTTTCGCCTGCAACGAAATCAGTCGTCGACGCAAAAATGAACACATCGTTGCCATCGCCGCCCAGTAAGGTATCCGCCCCCGCATCGCCAAAAATCGTATCGGCCCCGCTGCCGCCATCAATCCGGTTGGCTGCCTTTGTGCCAGACAGCATATCGTCAAACGCCGACCCCAGCAGATTTTCCAGCGAGGACAAGCTATCAATACCCGCCCCAACGGTATTTTGCGCGCCACCCAACGCAAGGCTCACCGTAACGCCCAGCGTCGCACTGGCATAAGACGCCGTATCAGCGCCGTCACCGCCCGCCAGCAGATCATTGCCAAGCCCGCCTTCCAGCGTATCAGCCCCCAACCCACCGCTTAAAGAATTGGCACCAGTGCCGCCGATCAGAAGGTCGTTAAAATCTGACCCGATCAAATTCTCGATCGTTGCCAAACTATCCACGCCAGAACCGCCGGTGTTTTGCGGCCCTGACAGCCCGATGTTTACCGAAACCGCCGCCGTCGCCGTCGCGTAGCTTGCGCTGTCAATGCCATCGCCCCCGGTCAAAACGTCGTTTCCAGCGCCGCCATCAAGCGTGTCATTTCCTGCACCACCGCTGATCGCATCGTTACCCGCCAGCCCCTTCAGGCTGTCGTCGCCGTCCAAGCCGTTGATGCTATCATCGCCAATGGTGCCGGTCAGACTATCGGCAGCGGCGGTGCCGATAATCGACGACGCGGTGTCAAACGCAAATTGCGTAGACCCGACAATCCCGGCAAACGCGTTATCCGCCCCGTCGGTCACCGCCCCCGCATCCAGCGTCACATAGTAATGCGACCCGGACGCGAAATTCGCCGTCGGATCAATGCGCATCTGCGTGCCCACGATGCTGACCTGCGTTGCATCCTCTACCGAGATGCGCGCCCATTCGCTGCCGCCTTGGGTCCAGATAACAAGGTCGCCCTGCCCCAGCGTCACCGCTTCGGAAAAGGTCAGCACAATGGCCGCATCGGGTGCTACTTCCGCCGCGGCCGCAGCCGGAGATGTCGCGACAAGCGTAGGCGCGATATAATCAGCAAACAAAGGCAGCAGGCTGATGACAGTGTCGTCAAAGCGGGCGAATTCCATCCCCAGCAACACATCAATGCCATAGCCGCCGGTCAGGCTGGTTACCGTGATGCAACTGTTTTGCGCCACCAAAGTATAGCCATCGCTGCTGCCACAAAACAACGCCGTGTCAGAACCTGCACCGCCCACCAAAGTATCATCGCCGCGCATACCAGACAAAATATTGGCCGACGCGTTGCCAACGATCTGGTCATTCCCGTCGCCGCCGATGGCATTTTCGATCACAGTCGCCGCAGCAATGGTCAGAAATTTGGTGCCCCCCAAAGTCGACCCATTGCCTTGCGCAAGGTTCAGCACCAAGTCCCGCACCATACTTGACGCATCAATCCAATCGGCCCCACCGTTGGAATCAATCAACGTCGCGCGCGCCGCATTTTGCGAAACCACGGCTGTCGATGTTGCCTCTTCAGTGTAATGATAGACGTTATTAATGGTAGCGGCACTGCCATAGCCATTAAACGTCACCCCGCGCAGAATGCCGGAGTCATAAACGTCGGTGTCTGTCACCTGCACCGTCCAAACACCAGCCGACATTTCGCCGCGAAGCCCGTCGACGCCAAAGGCGTAATTGATCCCCGCATCGGCGGTCGTCGCGTCGCCCGAACTGCCGTCATAAAGTGAATAAGTCGTGCCAGACGGCGAAATAAGCGTGATGCGCAACTCTGGAAAATAGCTATGTGTCAAATCAAGCGTTAGATCGACGTGATCAAGCGTTATATTTTCGGCCACCGTAAAGGAATACCGCGCAACACCGCTTGTAATGTTAAGCAAAGTCCCAGTTGCATCGACCAGATTAAGGTTTGGCGTATTTGTAACGGTGATGTGCGCCTCGTTGGCCGAAGTGCCCGCCACGCCGTATAAACGCGTCCAAACCTCGGCCATCCGCACCGCCGCGTGGGCATTTAGCAGGCCATAGCCGTAATCCTCACTGTAATGCAGACCGCCGCCATTCCAGTTATTCGCCCCGTCGAAACCCCACTTACTATTTTCATTTGTCCGCACCCCGGTTTGCAAACTGCCGGTCGCCATTGCAGAATATGCAAGGATATTCTGCACATCGCGCCAGCCAAGGCCCGCATTCGCGTCCAACATAAGCGCCACAACACCCGCAGTAATCGGCGTTGCCGCCGAGGTTCCGCCAAAGGCATTGGTATAATCCCCGCCAAGGATCAACGCATTGTTAATAGTGCCATTATACCCCAGCGATGCGCCGATCCGGTCGGTCGTCACCGAGCCCGCCGGCGCCGCTACCAGAATATGCGCCCCATAACTGGAATAGGATTTAATCTGGCCCGACGCATCCGTTGCAGCAACGCTGATCGTGCCGCGCGAAGCGTCAACAGAGCTGCCATTGCCATCAAGGTTGCTATTGCCAGCAGCCTTAAGATTGATCGTGCCCAGTCCGTTCCGCCCACTGACCAGCGACGCCTCAAACTTCGCTTCGTCGCCTGCAATTATAAAATCAGGCGCGCCACCATAACTGTGATTGGTAACGTCGAAATCCTGCAGATGATCCAGCGTTGCCAAATAGTTCTGCCAATGCAGATTTATATCATCATTCCCGCCAAAAATGCGCACCGATGTAAGCGACGCATTATAAGCCACCCCAACGCCACCCCGGCCATTGGCAGCGGCACCAATCAGGCCAGCAACCGATGTGGCATGCACCGACGTGTCGTCAAACGGCAGCCCGTCATTCCCGAAAATCTGCAACGCCGCATTGTAATTCGGGGCAATATCCCAATGCGACGCTTCAACCCCGTCATCCCAAATACCGATATTAACGCCAAGCCCGGTGTAATCGGCCCAAATCCGCGCCAGACCGTCGGTATTATTAGCGGTGGTAAATCCAAGTCGACCAATAACAGACAGGTGCCATTGAAGGGCCAACAGTGGATCGGATGGAAGTTGCGATTTCATTGTCTCAACTCTGCTCCAACAAGAAACACCGCGTCGCTTGGCAGCGCGCGGGATAAATTGATGAATAGCACCATTTTCGCCCCTAAAATAGGGCGATATCGATCAAATTTATCACATAACGGTTAATGCAGTTGCAACGGACCCGGATTGCCGCCGTTGCCTTCGAAGTGGTAGTTCACATCATTCTTGCCACCGGTAGTGACGTTCGCGTTGTCGGACAGATCAACAGCGTCAAAGTCGAGGACGAAGCATCGATTTCCAGAACTGAGGATGCGGACGGAAAATCCGCGCACTTCGGTGTCGAAGACCTGGAGGTGACACCCCGGCTCCGGCACCTGCTCTCGCACGGTTTTGTCGTTCAATCGCAATTTGCTGACCAACTCGGCACCTCCCGTCGCCCCCAACGAAGGCGTGGATTCGCGCCCTTATCCTGGCCGCCCGCGTCGTGGCCGACCAGACTGGCAACGCCGGGGAATGCGCCGAAGCTGTCGACCTTTTGTGTCAGCTGGATCGCCACCCACCGCACGCCATTGCAACTTCGGCCTTTCCGAAAGGCGGCGCGGCATGAACCGGCGCAGCCCCCCGAGGCCGACGCCCAGCGCGCCATCGAGCAAGTCCTGCCCTTCGACACCATCGTGCGTCACTGCGCCAATGAGGTGACTGACGCCAGGCCCCGCGCCCCCCGGCGTCAGTCGATCTTGGTCGGTATGGGCGTTCACGCCGGTTATGCCGACCTGATCGTGATCTCCGGCGGCGGCGTCCTGTTCCTTGAGGTCAAAAGCGAAACCGGCCGCTTGCGCAAATCACAGGAGCTCTTTCACGACACCGTCGTCTCGCAGGGCTGCGGCTGGGCACTCGTCAGGTCCGTCGATGATGCGCTGGGCGCTCTGGCAGACAATGGCTTCACCAGCCGAGCGCGACCGGCGCGGAGGGTTGCGCCATGAGCCAGAAGGCCACCGTCTGGGCGCTCGACCAGCGTAGCACCACGGGCACGACCAAGATCGTGCTCTGGCATCTTTGCGACCGTTACAACCCCGAACACGGCTGCATTCCGTCGCAAGAACTGCTGGCCTATGCCTGTCAGGTATCTGAAGAAAATGATGACGGTCTCCAGCGTTGCGATTGATCCTTGAACGTGGATCACACCCTTCTGCGGCCACCATTTGCGAAAGTGCGGTGCCTACTTGGGGGTGCCGATTGCGAGAAATGAACGACTGTTTGCGGGAATGCTGCGGTGTAGGTTGACCGGCGGCTAAGGGCCGAAGCTGCACCTAGACATAAGTGCTTTCACTGAACGGAAACTGGGCTCATCAGGTCATCGTTATCGCGCTATAGCGCGCTGCGCCACAGCGGCGTTTTGAACACATAGCACACACGTTTTCCGGGGCAATCTTCG
>JAHEDL010000201.1:2120-7317 GCA_024641255.1 Pseudorhodobacter sp. | reverse complement strand
GTGCCTAGAACCGACAGCCCCAAGACGATATGATCTGCAGAAATCTCGCCGATCTGGATAGAAACCGGCAGATCCGGCAAGTTGAATGTTCCGGCTTCGGGTGCCGTGGTGGCAGTGCCGTTCGTTGGCAAACGATCCAGCACGATTTCTGCAGCGGTCAGCTTGTTGACCACCACTTCGCCCGACAGCAGCGCAGATCGGCTCCAATCCAGCGCAACGTCATGCAGGGTCAGCCAAACGCCGGTGTCGTCGGCAATCGTCAGATCGGTCAGCGAGGCTTGCGACGAAAGCGCGCCCTGAAACCCGGTCACCGTGACCTTGCGGCCCGCGCCGGACAGCGAATCTTCTAAAAATGCTGTCAGATAATCACGATCATCCGTCTGCGCGATGGCCGACAGCGGCAACAAAACCATGCAAAGCGCAAGTCCCAACCGCATCAGAACGCCTGCCCCAATCCTACATAAATCTGCATTCCGCTGCCGGTTTGCCCGCCCACCGGAACCGCCAGATCCAACCGGATCGGCCCCACCGGCGTGGCATAGCGAACGCCAAGCCCGGCCCCCGCCTGCCAATCGCCAAAATCGGAAAAGAAGCTGTCGGCATCGACACGGCCAACGTCAACAAACCCCACCACACCAATGGTGTCGGTGACTTTGACCCGCGCCTCTGCCGAACCACCGACAAAGGTTTTGCCGCCAGTTTGAAAGCTTGCCCCCAGTTCATCACGCAGCACGCTTACACCAAGCGACTGATAGGGCTGGCCGCGCACCGTGCCCCCTCCGCCCGAGTAGAACAAATAATCGCGGGGGGTGCCAAGCAAGCTGGCACCAAACACCGCGCCCACCTGCACCCGCCCCGCCAACACAAAACGCCGCGCCTCGCCCACCGCCTTGTAGCCGCGCAAATCCATCTTTAGCCGCAAACCCGAATCTGTGATGCCAAAGCCAAGAAACGGCTTCAGCTCTGCCTCGGCATAGCCATTGCGCGTGGCGTCGGCCTTGCTGTCGCGTCGGTCCCACACAAGGCTTATCGGCAACGCCAGCGCGCGATAGGTCCACGGCCCTCGCGGATCGTTAATTCTGGCGTAATCATAGCCAAAGCCCAGCTTGCCGCTAAGCGAATCAGAAAACACATGGCTTAGCCCAACCGTGGCGACAAAGATGTCGGCATCATAGTCGGCCTCATTCAGCTTGCCATAGCTCAGGCTGACACTGGCGGTGGTATCTGCGGTAAACGTCGCCGGGCGATCCAAAGTGACGCCAAGATTGAAGTCAGCGCCGCCCGCCTGCACGCCGATATTCGTCATCTCGCCGCTGAGCGTCAAACGCTCTGCCCCGCCCCACAGGTTACGGTGCAGCCATGCCCCATTCAGCGTCGTCCCATCATTGCTGGCGATCTGCGCGCCAAAGGTGTAGCGGCGCAGCTTTTCTTCAACCAACGTCGCGGTAATGCCCAGGAAATCTGGCGCGGTGATCAGATCATCCTCGCGCAGCGTGACAGATTTGAAGACGCCGGTGCGACGCAACCGCGACGCCGCTGCATCAAGATCGCGCGGTCGAAACACCTTGCCTTCGGGCAAGCCCGCAATCGCGCGCACCCGCGCGTCGCGCATCCGTTCGGTGCCTTTGATCGTCAGCCCACCAAAACGCAGCCGTGGCCCCGGATCTAACGTCACATCGGCCGACAGGCTGGCTTTTGTATGATCGGCAACCAGGTTTTGCGTGGCCACCGCTGCCTTGGCATGCCCCTGCGCGCGCCAGCCGTTAACGCCCGCCGTTACCGCCTCTAAGATAGCGCCACTTTCGGCAGGTTTTCCCACCGCAAAACCCTTCGGAATTGCGGTACGAGCCGCCAGCGGCGCCACCTGCGCCTGCGAAAAGTGAAAGGCCGGTCCGGCAATAACCTCGACCCTGATGCTGCCAATCGTGCCTGGTGCATCCAGCGGCGCAATCGCCGCCGCCTCGCGCCCATCGATGTAAACGTGAATCACCGCCGAATAGTGGCCGCGCGCGTATAAGGCATTCAAAAGGCTGGCATATTCTGCCCGTGCGTCGGCAAACAAATCCTGCGCCGCGACTTGATGGGATTTCTTGGAAGCCAATAAAATCGACGCCGCGCGCAGGTCTTTTTCAAGCACCGCATCGCCACCGGAAACCACAAAATCCAAGCGATCAAGCGCAAGACCCGCCGTGCCTGCGGTTAGACACAGCGCGATGGCACCAACCATCATTCGCGCGGTTTTTCCAATAGACCCTTTATACATGAACACTCCAACCCGCCGCAGGGCCACTATGCCGACTTGCCAGACAAAGGGCAACGACGCCCCCTGCTCACTTTTTACAACGGGCAACAAGCCGCCCGCCTTGACGTTGGCCCGCTTTGATCCGAACTGTTAGCGCAGCCAAACCAAGGGGTCCGCCATGTATACAGCCGCCGAAAACCGTTACGACCGTATGATCTATCGCCGCTGCGGCAAATCCGGGTTGCAACTTCCAGCGGTGTCGCTGGGGCTTTGGCACAACTTTGGCCATGACACACCGCATGCCACCAAGCGCGCCATTTGCCAGACCGCTTTTGACCACGGCATCACCCATTTCGATCTTGCCAACAACTATGGCCCGCCCCCCGGTTCGGCCGAAGAAGCCTTTGGCGAGATTTTGAAGACCGATTTCAAAGCCTACCGCGACGAGATGATCATTTCGTCGAAAGCCGGTTACCTGATGTGGGGTGGCCCCTATGGCGAATGGGGGTCGCGCAAATATCTTATCGCCTCTTGCGACCAGTCATTGAAGCGTATGGGTCTGGATTACGTCGATATCTTCTATTCGCACCGCATGGACCCCGATACGCCGCTGGAAGAAACCATGATGGCGCTGGATCATATCGTGCGGTCTGGCCGCGCACTTTATGTGGGGATTTCCAGCTATAACGCCCAGCGCACCCGCGAAGCGGCGGCCATTCTGAAAGATCTGGGCACGCCCTGTATCATCCACCAACCCAGCTATAACATTCTCAACCGTTGGGTCGAAACCGACGGCCTGAAAGACACGCTGCAAGAGCTTGGCATCGGCTCTATCGCCTTCGTGCCATTGGCGCAGGGCATTCTGACCAACAAATATCTGAACGGGATTCCGGCTGGCAGCCGCGCCTCACAGGATAAATCGCTTGATCCGGCTGTGGTGGAAAAAGCGCTGGCTTCGGTTCGCAAGCTGAATGCGATGGCAGAAGCCCGCGGTCAAACGCTGGCGCAAATGGCAATTGCGTGGGTGCTGCGCAATGGTGGTATCACCAGCGCCCTGATCGGCGCATCAAAGCCAGAGCAGATAACCGATTGCGTTGGGGCGATTTCCAATCTGGAATTCTCGGCAGAAGAGC
Organism: Pseudorhodobacter sp.; assembly: GCA_024641255.1. Classification (GTDB taxonomy): domain Bacteria; phylum Pseudomonadota; class Alphaproteobacteria; order Rhodobacterales; family Rhodobacteraceae; genus Cypionkella. The sequence goes on along the minus strand of JAHEDL010000201.1, from coordinate 3,942 downwards.
TGGCGGCGATTGATGCCATTTCGGAAGAGAAAGATATCAATCTTTGGGCAAAGTCGTCGTCCGACTAAGCCCAACCTACAACAAACGCGCCCGCCGATTGCGACTGCACCGGCGGGCGTTGATACGATTTTACATCGCGGCGCGCTTTATGCTGGCGGTCACATAGTTCACCGACAGATCGCGCGAAGACAGGCTCCAACGCCACGACACCGGATTGAACACCATGCCCTTGCGATCCACCGGATCAAGGCCAGCCTTGCGAATCAGTTCGTAAAGCTCATCCGGGGTGATGAACTTCGCCCAGTCATGCGTGCCTTTGGGCAGCCAGCGCATCACCCATTCAGCGCCGACAATCGCCATCATAAAGCTTTTCGGATTCCGGTTCAGGGTGGAACACAGCATCAAGCCGCCCGGCTTCAGCAGTTGCTGGCACGCGGCCAGATAGCCCAGCGGGTCGGCGACATGTTCGACCACCTCCATGTTCAGCACCACATCAAAGCGTTCGCCGCTGGCGGCCAGATCTTCGGCGGTGGTATTGCGATAGTCGATGGTCAGGCCGGATTGTTCGGCGTGAACCTGCGCCACCGGAATATTGCGCGGCGCAGCATCGGCGCCCACAACGGTGGCACCAAGCCGCGCCATCGGTTCAGACAGCAGCCCACCGCCGCAGCCGATATCAAGGATGCGCAGACCTGTGAACGGTTCGGGTTGCGTCAGGTCGCGGTCATATTCGGCGGCGATCTGGCTGGTGATGTAATCCAACCGGCAGGGATTCATCAGGTGCAGCGGCTTGAATTTGCCGTTCACATCCCACCATTCGGCGGCCATCGCCTCGAACTTGGCGACTTCTGCGGGGTCGATCGTGTTGGTCTGGGTCATTGGAACTCCTTGCGCGCCGATCTGTGGCGGCGCAGTCTGGGTGCTGTATATAGGGTAATCATGGACCACAGATCAGGCCAAAAGCGCGCAGTTGAGTATCTTTACCCGCCGGTTGATCCTTTCGACCAGCGGATGATGGATATGGGAGACGGGCATCGCATCTATGTCGAGCAGTGTGGGCGGCCGGATGGCATTCCGGTGCTGGTGCTGCATGGCGGTCCGGGCGGTGGGTGTAGCCCGGCGATGCGGCGGTATTTTGACCCTGCGGTCTATCGGGTCGTGCTGTTTGATCAGCGCGGTTGTGGGCGGTCGCGGCCGCATGCGACGGTGGAAAACAACACAACCTGGCACCTGATCCAAGATATCGAGGTGATCCGCGCGGCTTTGGGGATCGCGCAGTTCATTCTGTTTGGCGGGTCTTGGGGGGCGACGCTGGCACTGGTTTACGCGATCACCCACCCAGAGCGGGTGCGGCAGATGGTGCTGCGCGGGGTTTTTCTGTCAACCCGGTCAGAGTTGGACTGGTTTTATGGCGGCGGAGCGGGGGCGTTCTTTCCGGATTTGTGGGAAAGGTTCATCGCGCCGATTCCGGTGGCAGAGCGGGACGATCTGATTGCCGCCTATCATCGCAGGCTGTTTTCCGGCAATATCATCGAAGAAACCAAGGCAGCCCGCACCTGGGCCAACTGGGAAAACGCGCTGGCGTCGATTCATAGCGACGGCTTTTATGGCGAAAGCCCCGCAGATTATGCCCGCGCCTTTGCCCGGCTGGAAAACCACTATTTCGTCAACGCGGCTTTTCTGGAAACCGACGGCTGGATCTTGCAGGAAAAGCACCGGATCGCCCATATTCCGGCCGCGATCATTCAGGGCCGCTATGATATGATTTGCCCACCGATTTCGGCGGCAAAACTTGTGGCGGGCTGGGAGAGGGCGACGTTGA
>JAHEDL010000201.1:0-2020 GCA_024641255.1 Pseudorhodobacter sp. | reverse complement strand
CGCGGGTCGTGGCCGGGCGATGCCCGGTTGCGACGGCACCGATCTATTCCCTTGCATCACAGGGGCAACGGGCCTATATGGCGCTTAACAGCTGTTTCAGGGTCCAAACCTGAAGCTACCGAAAATCACACGCGGGCCTGTCGGCCCGTTTTTTGTTTTGAAGGCACGCGATGTCTGATCTGATTGCCAAAACCGCCATGGACCGTCGGCTTGCCGATATTGTCACCCCTGTCATCGAAGGGCTTGGGTTTGAACTGGTGCGTATCCGGCTTATGGGCGGGGCGACCCGCACCCTGCAAATCATGGCCGACAGGCCCGATGGCGGCATCGAGGTGGATGATTGCGGTGCAATCTCGACCGCGGTTTCGGCCGTGATGGACGTGGAAGACCCGATCGAGGAAAACTATGTCCTTGAAGTGTCTAGCCCCGGCATTGACCGCCCGCTGACCCGTTTGAAAGACTTTGAAATGTGGAAGGGCTGGGAAGCCCGCGTCGAGACCACCGAGCTGATCGATGGTCGTCGCCGTTTCAAAGGCACGCTTGCCGGCACCGAAGGCGACGAAGTGCTGATCGAGCTTGAAGAAGGTGGCGAACTTGTCACCATCGGGTTGCAGTTTGAATGGCTGTCTGATGCCAAGCTGATTCTGACCGATGAGTTGATCACCGAAATGCTGCGGCAGCGCAAAGCCAGCGGCGTTGTCGACGAATCACAGTTCGACGAAATTGAAGAAACCGACGGGGATGACGAAGAAGACGCCCCCGAAGCAACCAAACACTAAGCCGGGAGAGTTCCGATGGCTATTACGTCTGCCAACCAGCTAGAGCTTCTGCAGACCGCCGAGGCGGTTGCACGCGAAAAGATGATCGACCCGGATCTGGTGATCCAGGCGATGGAAGACAGCCTCGCCCGGGCCGCCAAGTCGCGCTACGGCGCCGACATGGACATCCGCGTGAAGATCGACCGCAAGACCGGCCGCGCCACCTTTGCGCGCATCCGTACCGTGGTTGAAGACGACGCAGTGGAAAACCACCACGCGCAGCTGACCGTGAAACAGGCGAAATCGCACCTTGCTGATCCGCAGATCGGTGACGAGATCATCGACGAAGTTCCGCCGGTTGATCTGGGCCGGATCGCGGCGCAGTCGGCCAAGCAAGTGATCTTGCAAAAGGTCCGTGAAGCCGAGCGTGACCGTCAGTTCGAAGAATTCAAAGACCGCAAGGGCACGATCATCAACGGTCAGGTCAAGCGCGAAGAATACGGCAACATCATCGTCGACATCGGTCGCGGTGAAGCGATTCTGCGCCGGAACGAAAAGATCGGCCGCGAATCGTATCGCCCGAACGACCGTATCCGTTGCTACATCAAGGACGTGCGCCGCGAAGCGCGTGGCCCGCAGGTGTTCCTGTCGCGCACCGACCCGCAGTTCATGGCCGAGCTGTTCAAGATGGAAGTGCCGGAAATTTACGATGGCATCATCGAGATCAAGGCTGTTGCCCGTGATCCGGGGTCGCGCGCAAAGATCGCCGTGATTTCCTATGACAACTCGATCGACCCGGTTGGCGCCTGCGTTGGTATGCGCGGCAGCCGTGTTCAGGCCGTGGTCAACGAACTGCAGGGCGAAAAGATCGACATCATTCCGTGGAACCAAGATCAGGCGACGTTCCTTGTGAACGCGCTGCAACCGGCCGAAGTTTCCAAGGTTGTGATCGACGATGACGCTGGCAAGATCGAAGTCGTGGTGCCGGATGAGCAGCTTTCTCTGGCCATCGGCCGTCGTGGTCAGAACGTGCGTCTGGCCAGCCAGTTGACCGGTTTGGACATTGATATCGTTACCGAATCCGATGAATCGGCACGTCGTCAGGCAGAATTCGCCGAGCGCACCAAGCTGTTCATGGACACGCTGGATATCGACGAGATGATGGCGCAGTTGCTGGTTTCGGAAGGCTTCACCAATCTGGAAGAAGTCGCCTATGTCGAAGCGGACGAACTGCTGTCGATCGACGGGTTTGATGAAGGCAC
>JAHEDL010000189.1 GCA_024641255.1 Pseudorhodobacter sp. | reverse complement strand
CGCGATGGGTGGCCCCTTTAGCGGGGTTTTTACGACAGAGGGGCGATAAATGACCGGGCGGATCGCATTTCAGGGCGAACTTGGGGCCTATTCGCATCAGGCTTGCCGCCAGTCGCGCCCGCAAATGGAAGCCGTTCCCTGCGCCACCTTCGAAGAAGTGATTGACCGCACCCGCGCGGGCGATGTCGATCTGGGCATGCTGGCGGTGGAAAATTCCACCTATGGCCGCGTGGCCGACGTGCACCGTCTGCTGCCGCAATCGGGGCTGCACATCATCGACGAAGCCTTCGTGCGGGTGCATATCAACCTGCTGGCGGTCAAAGGCACCAAGCTTGATCAGGTCAAGCGGGTGCGCTGCATGTCGATCCTGCTGGGCCAATGTGGCACCTTCCTGAAAGACCACAACCTTGCCACCCTGAACTGGACCGACAACGCCGCTGCCGCCCGCGATGTGGCTGCGCTGAACGATCCCGCCGAAGCCGCGCTTGCCTCGGAACTCGCGGGCGAAATTTACGGGCTGGATGTGCTGGCGCGCCAGATCGAAGACCAATCCAACAACACCACCCGCTTTCTGGTCATGTCGCGCGACCCCGATATGACCCGCCGCGCCGATCACATGATCACCACGCTGACCTTCCGCGTCCGCAACATTCCTGCAGCGCTTTACAAGGCGATGGGCGGCTTTGCCACCAATGGCGTCAACATGACCAAGCTGGAAAGCTACATGGTCGGCGGCAGCTTCACCGCGACCGAATTTTACGCCGATATCGAAGGTCACCCCGAAGACGGCAATGTGAAACTGGCGCTGGACGAACTGCGCTATTTCTCCAGCCAGGTTGATATTCTGGGCGTCTACCCCGCCGACCGCCGCCGCGATTGAAGCGTCTGTTGGCCTTCATCTTGGCCAAAATATCCTCGGGGGTCCGGGGGTGGAAAACCCCCGGCTTTGCCACATCAATAGGCGCGAAACGCCCGGTAGCGGGTTTCAATATCGCCCGCCAGATGCGCAACCTTCTGGTCAAACTTGCGGTCAACCCGCGCCCGCGCCAGCCGCAAAGATTGCAAGAACAACCGCGCGCTCAGGCTGCGCGGCGTAACATCCAGCACCAGATGCATCCGCGTGCGCTTCGCCGCCATCTCCATCAACTCGATCGAGGCAGCGCCCTCGATCGCCTGACTGACGCCTGCAAAACGCAGCAGCACCGGTTGTTCGATCTGCGTCAACTCCAACTCCAGACCCCGCGGTTTGCTGCGATAGGAAAATCGGGCGGCCCAGCGCATGCCCGCCGCAACGCCGCGCAATTTATCGGTGCGCGCCACCTCTGATCCGCGCCGCATCGCCGCGCGTTCCCAAGCTTCGAAATCGGTCAGAATTCGAAAGACATCCACAATAGGTGCCTCGATATCCTGCTTGGTTGCAAAACGCATCCACTTGTCCCCTGGCACAAATTCTTTTGTTCTTATGACCGTGCAATATCGCAATCGTTAACGCGCAGACCCTGCGGTCAATCCAACCGATCCGCAAGCCAGTTCCGCATCAGAAAATGCGCGATTGCGCCTTTTCGCCCCGGTTTGATCTTGGGGTGTTGCCCGGCCAGCACGGCCACCAACTCTTCGCGCGTGACCCACAATGCGTCTTCCAATTCCGCAGGATCCAGCGTGATCGTGTCGCTGGTGGCTTCGGCAATGCAGCCAAACATCAAAGACGCCGGAAACGGCCAAGGCTGGCTGGCCAAATAGCGCACCGCCCCCACCGTCACCCCGGTTTCTTCAAACACTTCGCGCCGCACCGCTGCCTCCAGCGTCTCGCCGGGTTCGACAAAACCGGCAAGCAGCGAATACATGCCTTCGGGCCAGGGGGCCGACCGGCCCAACAGCAGCCGATTGCCGCGTTGCACCAGCATGATCACCACCGGATCAGTGCGCGGAAAGTGCTGTGCCTTGCAGGCCGGGCAACTGCGCTGCCAGCCGGCGTTGATCACATCAGAGGCCACGCCGCAGCTGGCGCAAAAGCCATGGCTGGCGTGCCACTGCAAGATCGCCTTCGCCGTTGCTGCCAATTCCGCCGCGCGTGGCGTCAGCAGCGCCATCACGCCGCGCAGATCTTCAAAACCGTACTTGTCGGGCAGGGCCGGATGACACTGCCGGTTGGGGTCGATGAACACCACCGGTTCGCCCGCAACCGCGCCTTCGGGCTGCCAATCAGAGATGTCTTGCGCAAACCGCGCCACCCCGTCGTCTATCCCCAAAAACACCGCCGGTTTCGCCCCTGTCAGCACCGGCGACCCTGCCGCGACCCAAGCCAGCTCTACCTGTCCCGCCGCATCGGGGTGCTGCACCAGCGGCTTGCTGCGCCACAGCGGCAACACCTGCCCCGTTGCCAAAAGCCGGGCAATCTGCGCCGCATCGCCGCGCAGCGCCGCCGCCCGATCCAACCCCGAGCCGCCGAATGTCACCGTCTCTGCCAAGCGCATCGCATCCCCCTTGTTGCCGCTGTCATGGCACGCCGCACCTGATCGAGCAATTCGTCGCGCGTTTTCTTGGTGAAAATGCAACTATTGCGGGAAAAGTTGTCTATTTAGATAGGTCCATTCTTTTCTTTGTAACACGAGAATGAGACGAATTCGCTGTGGCCCTGCCTGCGCCATGTTTCAGGCAAGCCGCATTTGTGTTGGTGCAAAGTGAAACGGAGCGTCGGTGTTACAGAATACTGGTAAAGCCCAATTGGGTGCTTCAGCCGTCACAGCATCTTCGGTGCTTGATCTGCGTATTCTGGCCACATCCGACCTGCATGCCAATCTGCTGGCTTGGGATTATCACGCCAACCGTCCCTGTCCACAGCGCGGGCTGGCACGGTTGGCCACGCTGATCCATGCCGCGCGGGCCGAACATCCGCAAAACCTGTTGTTTGACAATGGCGACTTTCTGCACGGCACCGCCTTGGGCGACTATATTGCCGAAACCACGCAAAGCTCGCGGTCGGGGCGGCCGCTGCACAGCCATCCAATGATCGCCGCGATGAACGTGCTGCGCTATGATGCGGTAACCTTGGGCAACCATGAATTCGGCCATGGCTTGGGCTTTTTGCGCCGCTCGCTTGCCGCGGCGCGCTTTCCGATTGTCAGTTCCAACCTGTATTTCAAACCCACGCGTGGCAAACCGCTGTCGGCACCGTTCCTGCTGCTGGACCGCAGCTTTCACGATCGCGCGGGCAAGGCGCAAAAGCTGAAGATCGGCGTGTTGGGCTTTTTGCCGCCGCAAACCATGACATGGGAACGCCGCTATCTGAAAAGCCGCGCGGCGGTGGATGATATTGTCACCTCGGCGCGGTCGTTGCTGCCGCTGCTCCGCGATGCGGGTGCCGATATCGTGATCGCTCTGTCGCATTCGGGGATCAGCGCGGGCAGCATGGGCGGGCGGGACGAAAACGCATCGACAGCGCTGGCGCAGCTTTCGGGTATTGATGTGGTGATCGCCGGTCACACCCATCTTGTGTTTCCCACCCCGCAGCACCGCGATCTTGCGGGCAAACCTGCCGTGATGCCCGGCTTTTTCGGGTCGCATCTTGGGGTGATCGATCTGGCGCTACAAAAATCGCCGCAGGGTTGGCAGGTGGTGCGGCATCACGCCGAAACCCGGCCCATTTCGCGCCGCGACCCGGCAACAGGGCAGGCGCAGCCCTTGGTTGCCGATGACAGCGCGATTGCCGCCTTGGCTGCCCCGGCGCATAGTGCGCTGCTGGGCCGCGCCGATGCCGAAATCGGCCATTCTGATCTGCCGCTGAACACCTACTTTGCGCTGTTGACGGAAACGCCCGCGCTTACGCTGGTTGCCCGCGCACAGGTTGCACGGCTGGCAAAGGGCCTGCACGGCACCGCCTATCAGGCGCTGCCGATCCTGTCGGCGGTGGCGCCGTTCAAGGCGGGCGGGCGCGGCGGGCCGGACAATTACACCGATATTCCGGCAGGCGCCTTGCGCGCCCGTCATGCCAACGATCTGTATATTCACCCGAATTCCTTGGTCGCCGTTCAGGTCAGTGGCAACGAGGTTGCGGCATGGCTGGAACGCTCGGCCAGTATGTTTCACCAAATTTTGCCCGGTGCACAGGATGTGCCGCTGATTGATGACCAGTTTCCCAGCTTCAACTTTGATGTGATCCACGGCCTTAGCTATCGCATCGACCTGTCGCAGCCGCCGCGGTTTGATTGTTACGGCAGCGAGATAAACCCCGCCGCCCGCCGCATTGTTGATCTGCGCCACAACGGCGCGCCACTGTTGCCAGACCAAGGCTTCGTGCTGGCCACCAACAGCTATCGCGCGGCGGGCGGGGCGGGCTTTGCCGGCGCAGATCCGGCGCGGCTGATCTACGAAGGCCACGAAAGCAACCGCGAGGTGTTGGCGCATTTCCTGCGCGATGGCGGTCAGCCACAGCCCTTGCCGCAGCCCGCTTGGGGCTTTGCCGCCTTGCCCGACAGCGCAGTGGTGTTCGATGCCAGCCCCAGCGCCGCCGACCATCTGGCAGAGGTGCCGCACCTGCACATCACCCCGCTTGGCCTGAATGCCGACGGCTTTCGCCGCTTTCGCCTGCGGCTGTAATCCGCTAACACGGGGCGCGGCACAGATTTTGGGCTGCCAGCCAGCAAAACGGAAAGAAACCATGTTCGACGCAATTTTTTTCGATCTGGACGGGACGCTGATTGATACCGAAACCTTGGCAATGGCGGCGGGTCTTGCCGCTTTTGCCGAACTTGGTCATCCGGTGACGGAAGAGTTTCTGCACAGCCTGATCGGCGTCGATCTGCCAAGCTCGGCGCAAAAAGTTGCCGCTGCCCACCCAACGCTGGATCAATCCGCGCTGCATCCGCTGTGGCAAAGTGGCTTTCTGGCGGCCATGGAAGAACGCGGCCTTGCGCTGAAAACCGGCGCGATAGATCTGCTGACCGCGCGGCTAAAGCCGATGGCGCTTGTCACCTCGTCTGGCCGGACAGAGGCGTATCGCAAGCTGATGAAGGCGGGCATTGCCGAAATGTTTGATGTCATCATCACGCTGGATGATGTCACCGCCGCCAAGCCCAACCCCGCGCCCTACCTTCTGGCTGCCGAAAAGCTGGGCGTCGATCCGACCCGTTGTCTGGTGTTCGAAGACAGCGAAACCGGTGCCGAAGCCGCGCATCGTGCGGGCTGTTTTGTGGTGCAAGTGCCCGATGTGGTGCCAAGCCAAGGCCGTTGGGCGCATCATCTGGCCGATGATCTTCTTGCAGGCGCGCGGCTGGCCGGATTGGTGATCTAGGCCGAACGGGCGCGCGGCGTTGCGCGCCCATTTCCTAACGCTTTATGAACAAGGGGGTGTTTAACCCATTGATATTTATAGGGTCGGTCAGTGTCGCACTGTGCGACACCCGTGCCGTGGCCTAGTTTGTCATCAGGTAATAGCTGTTGCGCGACCCGCCGTTGTTTTGCACCGTGACATAGAAATAGCCGTTCCAGCTTGGCACGAAATCACAGTAAATCTTGTCCGACCAGCTGACGTCATAGCAAATCGTGTTGCCGTTTTCGTCGGTAACCAGCACGTCCAGATTGGCGTCGCCATCGCCCAGCACCGCGAGTTCGGCATAGCTGTCGCCATAGAACGGAATCTCCCACACGTCGGTCTGACCCGCAGGCAACCGCGACAGGGTTTCTGACGCGCCGCCGATCCGCCCGCGCGACCCTTCGGCCGCGGCGTCTTCAATCAGCCCCGTCAAAACCTCGTCCTCGCCCGCCAACTCCTTGGCCGAGGCCATCATCGTGGCGGCATCCACCGGCGCGTCTACCCCATCGGCCTGATCCGCCACGGCGTCGCCCTTGGTTTCTTTCTTCCGCTCGACCTCTTTCACATCCACCGACGCCGCCAGCTTCGCCGCCGTCAGCACCGTCAGCGCGTCCTTGTTGGCCATGCCCAGCGTGTAAAGATCCTGCGCCATCGCCAGCGTCGCCACCGCGCCCTTGGTGCCGGTCGCCGAAGATTTCACGTTCGGCCCCTTCGCCGCATTGGCGGCTGGCGCGGCTGTGGTATCGGCCGCGGTGGTCTGGGCCATAACCGGCACAGCCAGCGCCACGGCGGCAGTGGTGGCAAGGATCGGGAAAAGCGATTTCAAAGCCATAATCTTTCCAATCTTGAACGGACCCAAATCGGGCAGAATAGCTTGAATTTGGCAGGCTCGCGGGCAGTTGGGAAGTGGGCAAAGCGTGACAAATCGCGTCACCGCTTGTCGGTGTCAGGCTTTCGCCGCCCGCGCCTTCGCGCTAGGTGTGGGCAAAACGGGGGGCTGGCATGCGTGACATCTTTGAACGGCTGATGAGCTTTGACACCACAAGCTCCAATCCCAACCGCGATCTGATGATCTATGTGCAAGATCTGCTTGCCAAGGCCGGTATCACCGCCACGCTGATCCCCGATGCCTCGGGCGGTAAAGCCAACCTTTACGCCAGCGTCGGCCCGGCGGGGCAGGGCGGTGTGATGCTGTCGGGCCATACCGATGTGGTGCCGGTGGATGGCCAAGCCTGGACAGTGCCGCCCTTCGCGCTGACCGAACAGGACGGGCGCTATTACGGTCGCGGTGCGGCGGATATGAAAGGCTTTGTCGCCTGCGCCATCGCTGCGATGCTGAAGGCTGCCACCCGTCCGCTGAAAACGCCGCTGCATCTGGCGCTGTCTTACGACGAAGAAATCGGCTGCATGGGTGTGCGCAGCCTGATCGACCTGCTGGAAAATGCACCGGTGCGGCCTCGGTTCTGTATCGTCGGCGAGCCCACCGCCATGCAGGTTGCCACCGGCCACAAGGGCAAGATCGCGCTGCGGGCAACCTGTCTGGGCCGTGAAGGCCATTCGGCCCTGGCCCCGATGGCATTGAATGCGCTGCATCTGGCGGCAGATTTTGTCACCGTGGTGCGCAACATTCAGGCACGGGTCGCCGCCGAAGGCCTGCGCGACGGCGATTATGACGTGCCTTACAGCACCTTGCATGTCGGCAAACTGAACGGCGGCGTGCAGGTCAACATCGTGCCGAACACCGCTGTGATCGACTTTGAAATCCGCAGCCTTGCCGGCGAAAACACCGATGCCCTGATCGCCGAGTTGCGCGCCGGGGCCGAAGCCATCGTCGCACCACTGCGGGCCGAATTCCCCGAAGCCGAAATCCGCATCGAACGGCTGTGGGATTACCCGGGCCTTGGCACCGCCTCGGATGCCGGGGTGGTGAACTTCGTCAAATCGCTTACCGGGGCGAATGGCACCATTAAAGTGGCGTTTGGCACCGAAGGCGGCCTGTTTGATGCCCGTCTTGGCATCGCCACGGTGATCTGCGGGCCGGGGTCGATGGCGCAGGGCCACAAGCCCGATGAATATGTCGCCGTCGAA
>JAHEDL010000178.1 GCA_024641255.1 Pseudorhodobacter sp. | reverse complement strand
CCGTCATGATGCGACGGGCGCGCGGCCAGATCGTCTTCGGCCTTGGCATTCAAACCAAGGATCAACGCCGGGTCGATGATGCCTTCGCTCATCGCCAAAATCGGGATCGGGCGCGGCGATTCCGCCTGAATGATGGCTTTGGCAGCGGCAAGACCAGCCTCGCCCGCCAGATCAGCCTTGGTCATCAGCACAATATCGGCACAAGCAAGCTGATCTTCAAAGACTTCGGACAGCGGGGTTTCATGGTCAAGGCTGGGGTCAGCCATGCGCTGCGCATCGACTGCTTCGACATTCGGCGCAAAGCGGCCAGCGGCGACGGCTTCAGCATCGGCCAAGGCGATCACACCATCGACGGTGATTTTCGACCGAATGGCCGGCCAATCAAACGCCTTCAGCAAGGGCTTGGGCAACGCAAGGCCAGAGGTTTCGATCAAAATATGGTCCGGCCGCTGCGGCAGCGCCATCAACGCTTCGATCGTGGGAATGAAATCATCGGCCACGGTGCAGCAGATGCAGCCATTGGCAAGTTCAACAATGTTCTCAACCGGGCAGTTGTCGTCCGCGCAGGATTTCAAAATGTCGCCGTCAACGCCGACGGTGCCAAATTCGTTGACCAAAATCGCAAGGCGCTTGCCCTGCGGGTTTTGCATCAAGTGGCGGATCAGCGTGGTTTTGCCCGCGCCAAGAAAACCGGTGATCACGGTAACGGGAATTTTGGACAGATCGGACATCTTAAAGCTCCAAAGGGGGAATGCGGGCAAGGCTTTGCTTGCGGAAGATCACCGGACGACTGCGCCACGGCACGATACCATCAGGTGCTGCCGCATATGCCGCCGCTCCTGCCAGAATTTCGGGGGCGTCAGTTTCCGAAAGCCGACCATAGACGTAAGACCAGCGACCGGGGGCAGATAAAGCCACCGCAGCCCCGGAATTACAGGCCGAAAGACATTCGACACCAACGATACGCACGCCGTCAGGGGCGTCACCGGCGACCAACGCCGCATGCAGACGCGCGCCGGGAACAAGACGACCGTCTTCCACCGGTTCACCGGCTTTACAGGTCAGACAGACGTGAAGTGTTACGGTCATAGCCCAGGTCCTTGCGGCGAATAGGATGAGCCAGAGGGCACGGCACAGAACCGTCCTGCTGGCGCGGCACACCCCGTCCGCCCGTTCAGTTCTTTGCGCGGGCAGGTCTCCCGGCTTACGGATACAGGGCGCAAAGCCCCACGGCTGCCCGCCTTCCCGGCAAAATGCCAGTGGCCTCGGGCAACCTCTCCGGTCACGGTCGCGGGGGCGGCAGCTTTTGGGGTTGCCCCCTTTCGCATTCCCTCTTCGCCTGTCATAGACAGGAACCAGCGCGGGTTCACCTGTGGCAGAACCACGCCTCTTGTCAAGCAACGGATGGCCCCATGTCAGACCCCCTCGACACCCCGCAAACCGAACCCGACGCTTTGGCCGACGAAAACGCCCGCCATGCGCGCAAGATGGCCAAGAAGAAAGCCGCCCGTGACAAGATCATGGCAGGCAAAGCGGGCGACAAAGGTTTGCTTATCGTTCACACTGGCGCCGGAAAAGGCAAATCGTCGTCAGGATTCGGCATGATTCTGCGCTGCATCGCGCATGAAATGCCTTGCGCAGTCGTACAATTTATCAAGGGCGCATGGGATACCGGCGAGCGACGGATCATCGAGGAAAATTTCGCAGACCTGTGCGAGTTTCATGCGATGGGCGAAGGTTTCACCTGGGAAACCCAGGACCGCGAACGCGACATCGCGATGGCCCGCAAGGGATGGGAAAAGGCAAAAGACCTGATCCGCGACCCCGATATTCGGCTGGTTCTGCTGGACGAGATCAACATCGCGCTGCGCTACGACTATCTGGATATCGCCGAAGTCTTGGCATTTCTGGCAACCGAAAAACCGCCACTGACCCATGTGGTGATGACAGGGCGCAATGCCAAACCGGAATTGATCGAGGCTGCAGATCTGGTCACCGAAATGACATTGGTGAAGCACCCGTTCCGGTCGGGCATCAAGGCGCAGCCGGGCGTCGAATTCTAATAAAGCGCCGGTATTCCGCAGCAGGGGGCGTTGCCCCCTCGCCCTTCGGGCTCACCCCCAGGATATTTTCGCCAGTATGAAAGCAACGAAGTGTTAACCTTGGCATGCCAGTTTGGTGAGGCGGTACAGGGGGGGACCCCGATGACCGCCCAGTGTGAAAGCGCCGCACTTCCCCCGAGCAATCGGCCCGAGGTGCGGCGCAGTCGCCTTGCCGCTTTCATACTGGAAGCAAATATCCCCGCCGGAGGCATCCGCCATTTCAACCCAAGCAACGGCAGAGGTTTGCAGTGACAGCACTGATGATTCAGGGGGCCGGGTCGAATGTTGGCAAATCTATGCTGGTGGCGGGGCTTTGCCGCGCCGCGCGTTTGCGGGGGCTTTCTGTGGCACCTTTCAAGACGCAGAACATGTCCAATAATGCAGCCGTGACTGCGAACGGCGGTGAAATCGGCCGCGCGCAGGCCTTGCAGGCCTTGGCCTGCGGGTTAGAGCCGCATACCGATATGAACCCTGTGTTGCTGAAACCCGAATCCGAAACCGGATCGCAGGTTGTGGTACAGGGACAGCGCATCGCCACTGTAAAAGCGCGTGAGTATGCCACGTTAAAACCGCAGTTGATCGCTTCGGTTCTGGACAGCTTCAACCGGCTGAAATCGCAGTATGATCTGGTTATCGTCGAAGGTGCGGGCAGCCCGGCAGAGGTGAATTTGCGCGCGGGCGACATTGCCAATATGGGCTTCGCGCGTGCCGCGGATTGCCCTGTGATCTTGACCGGCGATATCGACCGGGGCGGCGTGATCGCGCAGATTATCGGCACGCAAGCAGTGCTTGATCCGGAGGACGCCGCCATGATTTCCGGGTTTCTTATCAACAAGTTTCGCGGTGACCCGTCGTTGTTTGACGATGGCTACAAATTGATCGAGGCCCGCACCGGATGGCGGGGCTTTGGCGTTGTGCCGTTCTTTGCCGATGCGCATAAACTGCCGGCCGAGGATGCGCTGGACCTGCCACAAGGTGGCGGATCGGGCGACTACAAGATTGCAGTTTTGACGCTATCGCGGATCGCAAATTTTGATGACCTTGATCCGTTGGCCCAAGAACCGGGCGTAAGTTTAACTCTGCTGCGGGCCGGACAGCCGATTCCGGGCGATACCGATCTGGTGATTATTCCGGGGTCAAAATCGACTCGCGGCGATCTGGCATTCTTGCGGGCGCAGGGCTGGGACATCGACCTGGCTGCGCATTTGCGGCGCGGCGGGCGGGTTTTGGGGATTTGCGGCGGGTATCAGATGCTTGGCCAATCTGTGCGCGACCCGGACGGCATCGAAGGCCCGGCGGGTGAGACGCTGGGCTTGGGCCATCTGGCGATTGACACGCTGATGACCCCAGACAAGCGCCTGACCCGAACCAAGGCGGTGCATGCAGCAACCGGCTTGCCGATGCAGGGATATGAAATTCACATTGGCCGCAGCGACGGCGTAGATCGGCAACGGCCTTTTGCCTTTGTCGATGGGGCCCCTGAAGGGGCAACATCGGCCGATGGGCGTGTCATGGGAAGCTATTTGCATGGCATGTTCAGCGATGATGCGTTCCGCGCCGGGTTCCTGAAGCAGATCGGCGCGCAAAGCTCTGGCTTGGCTTACGATGCGGGGGTAGAGGCGGCTCTGGATGCGCTGGCCGCGCATATGGAGCAGCACGTTGATGTTGCGGGGCTGTTGGCTTTGGCGCGCTAACCACGCCAACATTCCGTATTGCGCGCAATTCCGGCCAATAGGTTGCAAGGCTTTTCGCCGCAATCATCCCGCCCGCAACATCGGGCAGACTGATCAACTAGCGACGTTCCCATTCGGTTGTGGCATTGGCCTGCCATCCACTGCGGTGCAGCAGTGGCGTGTCATCCATGAACTCGGGATGACCAAGGCACAGGTAGGCCGCAAATTCCCAACCTTTGGGCACATCAAGCAGCGCTTCGATGCCGTGCGGTTCAAGGATGGAAACCATGCCAAGGCCAAGATTTTCGGCCCGTGCCGCCAGCCAAAGCGTGTGCATCGCCATCGCGGTGGATTGCCGCAGGGTTTCAGGCAGGGTTTGGCGGCCAAGGCCGTGCCCGGCCTCGGGGTCCATCACGGTGAACACTGCAAGCTGCACCGGAGCCGCATCAAGGCCCGCCAGCTTTAGCGCCAGATATTCGGCGTGCTTGTCGCCGCTATAAAGCTGTGCGGCGACCGCGTTGCAGGTTTGGAAGTTTGCCCGCACCTGCGCCCTTAAATCGGAGCTATCTACACGGATAACCCGCCATGGCCGCGCGTTACCAACCGAAGGCGCGCAATCCATCGTGGCGCGCAGCCGCTCTAACACCGCTTCGTCCACTGGATCGGTGCGAAAATGCCGCACGTCACGACGCCAGCGCAAGATCGACAACAAGGTCGCGGATTGGTCGGGGGTGAATTTCATCTACGCCTCCAACGCGCGGGTCAAACGCGCCCATTCGGCGGGCGATCCGGGAAGGCCAAGGCGGAGCCAGCGGTTCGAGTAGGGGAAGATCCGGCTCCAGATCTGGTGTTTTGCCAGACGAACTTGCGCCAATTCGGCATCAGGGGTGTCGTAAAGCCG
The DNA here is from genome assembly GCA_024641255.1 of Pseudorhodobacter sp. GTDB lineage: Bacteria > Pseudomonadota > Alphaproteobacteria > Rhodobacterales > Rhodobacteraceae > Cypionkella. Next base: position 2,774 of record JAHEDL010000178.1, on the reverse strand, counting down.
GAAGAGCTCACAACCACCTGCGACCTGCCAGCCAGCAGCCGTTGCCAATGCGTCGGCCATTTCGGTTTCTTGTCGTAGGCGGGCCGTGGTTGCATCGGCCCAAGCGGTATCCGCCAAGGCAGCAGCACCGATGCGCAGCGCAGCACCGTTGACCGGCCAGGGGCCAGAGATGTCTTCCAAAGCCGCAATGTCGCGGTCAGAGCCGATAACAAAGCCCAGACGCACCCCGGCAAGACCGTAAAACTTGCCAAACGACCGCAAAATCATCAGATCATCCTGCCCGGCTTGCGGCGCAAGCGAAAGGTCGGGGCGCGGGTCGGCAAAGCTTTCGTCGACAATCAGCCGCGTCTGACCCGCCAGCGCAAGCAAGTCAGCGGGTGCAAAGCTGCGGCCATCGGGGTTGTTGGGGTTAACCACAACCGCCAGATCGGCCCCAGCAAGCTGGCCAAACTGGCTAACCTGTTCAACCTTCCAGCCCGCAGCGCGCAAGGCGGCGGCGTGTTCGTTGTAGGTTGGGCCAAGCACGCGGGCTTTGCCGGGTTTCCAAAGCCGGGGGATCATCTGAATTGCCGCCTGCGCGCCAGCCGTGGCCAGCATCGCGGCACTGCTGCGGTAGGTTTTGGCGGCTACGTCCAATAGCGCCTGCTTTGCGCTGCGGGTGGGAAGCATCGTCCAATCATCGGGGTGCAATGCGGGCACAGGATAGGGCGCACGATTGATGCCGGTGGACAGGTCTATCCAGTCACTGCCGCCAAAGCGGGCGATTGCCCCATCGATATTGCCGCCGTGATCGCGCATCGTCGCCCCTTACACCAAGGCCAGCACCGCCAACCCGCAGATCAGCACAAACATCGCGCGGGCGTAAAGCGCAAGTCCGCGTTGCAAGTCATTTGCCGTCGGGTCTGGCGCACCGGCGTTAACCCACGGTTCCTGCGCGATGCGATTGGCATAGACCCGCGGGCCGGATAGCCGTACATTCAGGGCTGCAGCCATTGCCGCTTCGGGCCAACCCGCATTTGGCGACCGGTGCAAGCCGGCATCGCGCCAGATGATCTTGAACGCGTGAACCGGACGCGCCGAAGTCAGCGCAAAAAGCGCCCCGGTCAGCCGCGATGCGGGCAGATTAACCAGATCATCAATGCGGGCCGATGCCCAGCCAAAGGCTTCGAACCGGGGGGTGCGGTGGCCGATCATCGAATCAAGTGTGTTGATGGCCTTATAGGCCGCAATCCCGGGCAGGCCGAAAATTGCCCCCCAGAACAGCGGTGCCACGATGCCATCGGAGGTGTTTTCAGCAAGGCTTTCCATCGCGGCACGGGCGACGCCGCTTTCATCCAGCACGGTAGTGTCGCGCCCGACAATCATCGAAACGGCATAGCGCGCGGCCGTCAGATCGTTGTTTTGCAAAGGCTTTGCCACCGCAGCAACATGCGCATGCATCGATCGCAGCGCCACCAACGGCCAAGCAAGGATGCCGCCCAACAGCGCAGAAGGCCAACCGGCGGGCAACAGCGCCTGCGCCACATGGGCAAGCCCGGCAGTTAGTCCAATCACGATACCTGCCGTTATTACGCCCGCGATGCGTCGGGAAAGATCGGCAGCGCCGTCACGGTTAAGCGCACCATCCAGCGCCTTGATCAAGGCACCGATCCAGGTAACCGGGTGACCAATGGCGGCGTAAAGCCAATTGGGCCAGCCGAACATAAGATCACAGCCGATTGCCACCAGCATCATTGCGGCAAATGTCATCTCCGCCCCCCTGCGCGAAACCGCACGATCCGCCGCAAGCCAGCCGCACGCAAAGCGGCATATGCCTGATCAGGAATCTGGCCGGGCGCGTAGATAAGGCCGCGCGCGGCTCCGGTATGGGCGATGACATATCCCAGCGCGCCAAGGTCCGCCGCAAGCGACGCGGTGGGATCGGTTCGCGTCGTCTGACTTGATGGCCGATGCGCAAGGCAGCGGCTGGCCGAGGTGCTGCAAAGTGCCGCCAAACCGGCAAGGTCGGCAGCGGCGGCGGCATTGGCCCACTGTGGGATCAAATCAGAGATGTCGGGAAAATCGTGATCGGTCGGATCGGTGCGCTGGCCGTCGCCCCAAAAGCCGCCCATAACGTCGAACTCCGGAAGCGGGGGCAGCAAGGCGATGGGTTCGGCGTTCCGCGAGGCCCAAAGCATGGTTTCGGGTGCAGGAAACATCAGCGGGTCGGTCGCGCCTTCGATGGCAAGGCACGCCCGCGCGAGTGTTTGGGCAGAGCTATGCCAGCCAGCCAGTTCTGCAAGCACCACCAGCGTTGCGGTCGACGCCCCTGCCCCGCAGCCCGCAGGCATATCCGCACGCAAAACAATGCGCCCTTGCAGCGAAAGACCCAACAGTTGCAGAAACTTGCGCGCACGCGCTGGTGTCAGCAAACGCTGCCCAGAGCCATGCAAGGCAAGCCCCGCGGCGGGGTGCAATTGCGCAGCCACAGCCAGTTCCGGGCAGGGCAACGTGACCAGCGCGACAGGGCCGTCGCGGCCAAGCCGCCCCTGCAAAAGCTCGCCAAAATGACCAATCGCCCGCGCTTGCGTCCTCATCGCCGCATCCGATTGACACCTGCAATCGACCAACCGCCACCCGGCAGTGCGATAAGCGAGGTTAATGATAGCGGCGCAACTTGAAACGCAAGACCTTGGGCGACAGAGCCTAAGGCAAGCCCAAGCGCCGCCCGCACCACGCCCGCATGCGCGACGATGGTGATCTTGCCACCCTGCGCTGCAAGCTCATGCAAGGCT
>JAHEDL010000156.1 GCA_024641255.1 Pseudorhodobacter sp. | reverse complement strand
GGTGGGGGCTTAAACCGGCGGCAACCGGTGGTGGCGGTCAGCCCAAGCCAACCCAAGCCCACCGCACAGCGCCATCGCACTGCCGATCACGGCGACGGCCTCGTATCCGCCAAAGCTGGTGCCAACGGCGAAAGCCGCCGCGGCAAGCACGTCTGACACCAGCTTTTGCAGCGCCAGCATCGCGCCCGCCGTGCCGGGGCGTCCCGCCATCAGGTCTTGGTAATAGCCGATTGGCAGCGCGATAATCGCAGTGCCGCCGATGCCTGCGACCAAGGGCATGACCCAGATCAGCGGGCTGTCGCACAGCCACGGCATCGCCAGCAGGTGCAGCGTGTAAATCGCCGACCCCGCCGCCAGCATGGTGGATCGCCGGAACCGCCCTGCAAGCCGGGGCAGCAGCAGCAGGCAAGGCACCTCCCACCCAGCGACAAGGCCGATATACAGCGACGCATCGCTGGCATCGCGCAGGGCAGAGGCGTCGAATATCAACGCGGTCAGCACCATGTATAACACGCCGGTCGCACTGATCGCGCCCAGCAGCAACAGGCGCAGCACCACATGCGGATGCGCAATTTCCTTGAACGCCTGCGCAAGGTTAAGCCCCGACGGCGCATCACGAAAATCAGCCGCCCCGTCGCGCGGCCAATACAGCGCAATCAGGCAAACAAGCCCAAGGCTGGCCAGCCCGGCGCTTAGGTAAACCGCCATCACATCAATGCCCGCGCCAAACCCCACGGTCCAGAACAGCAGCATCACCAGGAACGATACCGACATTGCCGACCGCAGCGCACCCTGCACCCCGTCGCGGTTTTCTCCCGCCGGGGTGGCAAGCCCCGCCAGCGCAAACAACTGACCATAAAGGCTAGAGGCAACCGGCAGCAGCACCCCATGCGTCAGCACCACGGCAATCGGCCCCGGCATCACCAACATCAGCGAAAGCCCGCCAAGGCTGGCCAAAGCCGCGATTAACGCGATGCGGCGGCGGTTGCCGCGTTGGTCGCCCACAATCCCGGCCAGCACCGACGATGTCACCGCAGTGATCGACGCCAACACCAGCACCAGCGAAAACATCGGTTTCGACAGGCCGATCCGGTCAATGGCAACAAGCGATTGATAGGGGTAAATCGATGCATTCAGCGCGCCCAAGGCCAGCAGCGCCATAAAGATCAGGCGCAGGGTCGGGTGGCGCAGCACAAGGGACAGCGAAGTCACGGCGGCGGGCTTTCAAAAAAAGACCTGCTACCGCTAACGGGCAGGGCGGCCGAAGTCCAGCTTGCCCGCTGGGGTAGATTTGCATAACGGCATGCACCCAATGGCCGTTGCCGCCGCAGACGGCATCGTTACGGAATAACCTTGCCGGGGTTCATCTGGTTCGCCGGGTCCAACGCCGCTTTCATCGCCCGCATCACGTCCAACGCAACTGGGTCCTTGCGGCGCTGCATTGACGGCAGTTTTGACAGCCCGACACCGTGTTCTGCGCTAAAGCTGCCGCCCAACGCCTGCACCTCATCCTCGACCGCTTCGACAACCTGATCATAAAGCGCCGCCGAATCGCTGGTGGGGAAGACGGTGAAATGGATGTTGCCATCGCCCAAATGCGCCACCGAAAGCGTCTCGGCGCCGTTATCCAACGCCGGCAGCCGCGCGTGAATACGGTCCAGAAAAACCGCAACCTGATCGGTGGGCAGGCAAATATCGGTATCAATCGCAGGCTGGCGCGCCACCGTGATTTCGGCCGCCAACTCGCGGCGTTCCCACATCGCGCGGCGCTGCGCTTCGGTCTGGGCAATCTCGGCGTCCAGCACCATGCCTTCTTCCAGCATCTCGCCCAGCGTGGTTTCCAAAAGCTGCGTCAACGGCAGCGCCCCGTCGTCGCCCGGCGTAGCATCGGCGGGGCGCGTCGAACCCAACTCAACCAGAATATTGGTGGCCTGCCGGGGCGCAAAGGGCTGGCGTATATCGGGCCGCACCTCGGCCAAACGGCGCATATAGCTTTCCGGCATATATTCGAAGGCTTCCACCAGACCGCCCGATGCGGTCTGCAACCGGTTCAGCAGCACCAGCGCATCTGGCAGACTGCGCGCCGACAGCGTCGCGGTGGCATAGGCGCGGGGCCGTGGTACCAGCTTCATCACCGCTGCGGTAATCACCCCAAGCGTGCCTTCCGCCCCGATGAACAGCTGTTTCAGATCATAGCCAGAGTTGTCCTTGTGCAACTGGCTCATCACATTCAGCACCCGACCATCGGCCAGCACCACCTCAAGCCCCAGACACAGCGCGCGGGTAGACCCATAGCGCAGCACATTCGACCCACCCGCATTGGTCGACAGCACGCCCCCTATCATCGCCGATCCGCGTGCGCCAAACCACAGCGGAAAATACAGCCCCTCGGCCTCTGCCGCCTCGTGCAACCGGTCCAACACCACGCCTGCCTCGACAATCGCAATGCGAGAATTGGCGCGGATTTCGCGGATCTTGTTCAACCGTTCGACCGAAAGCATCAGCCCGCCTTTGGTCATCGCACCGCCAACAAGGCCAGTGCGCCCCGACACCGGGATTACCGGCATGTTGTGCCGCGCGGCAATGCGCAGCGTTTCGGCGACTTCGGCGGTCGATCCGGGCCGTACCGCCGCAATCGGGTCTGCGGTGTAATGCTGCGTCCAATCTGACCGATAGCGGTCAAGGTCGGCCCCGGTGATAACATGCGCAGCGCCAAGTGCGGCAGAAAGTTCGGTCAGAAGGGTCATCGGCGTCTCCGGCTTTTGCGGCAGTTTGACCGAAGGCGGCGCAGGTGCAAGGCCCCCTGTGCTTGCCATTGCTCTTTGCTGAAATACTCCCCCCCGGAGGGTCCTCCGCTGGCCGCAAACGCGGCTTTGGCTATTTTTGCACCTGCGCCAGCAGGTCCAAAACCTTCGGTCCCAGCGCCGCGACCGCTTTCTTCACGCCGTCAGCATTGGGGTGAATGCCATCCGCCTGCATCAAAGCGGGGTCCAACAGGCCCGTCGCTGGGTCGGTGACGGCGGCAAAATACGGCGGCGACAGCACTGCCGCATAGTGGTCGGCAAGTGCGGGATACATGGCATCAAAGGCGGTTTTATAGTCGGCGCCATAGTTGCCGGGTGCCTGCAGCGCCACCAGCAGAACCGGCAGGTTGCGGGCTTTCGCCTTGGCAAGGATGCCATCAAGATTGGCCCGTGCCACCGCCGGATCAATACCGCGCAACATGTCATTGCCGCCCAGGTTGACAATCATCGCCGCCACTTCGGGCGTCAGCGACCAATCGGTGCGCGACAGCCCGCCTGCAGTGGTATCGCCCGAAACCCCGGCGTTGATCAGCGTAACCTCTTGCCCCTGCGCCGCCAACCACGCCTGCAGTTGCGGCACAAAGCCCTGTTCGGGCGGCAGGCCATAGCCTTCGGTCAAACTGTCGCCCAAGGCCAATACCGTCACCGGAGCCGCAAAAGCCGGGCTGATCGACAGAATAATCGCCATGATAACATTGCGAATTTGCACAAGCGGCGCATATGTGAAGCGTAGCAATTGGGATTTCATCATGACCGAGACCGTTTTGGCGTTGCAGGACGCGTGGTTGACCTTGGCGGGAAATGCCGGGGCGGTGGATATCCTGAAAGGCATAACCCTGACCGTGCCGCGTGGCGAGACCCTTGGTCTTGTTGGGCCGTCCGGGTCGGGAAAATCTTCGTTACTGATGCTGATGGGTGGGTTGGAACGCGCCACTAAAGGCGGCGTCACCGCCTTGGGGGCCGATCTGAACCAGCTTGACGAAGACGGGCTGGCCCGGTTTCGGCGCGGTCGTATGGGCGTGGTGTTTCAATCCTTTCACCTGATCCCAACCATGACTGCCTTGGAAAACGTCGCCCTGCCAATGGAAATTGCGGGCGTGGCCGATGCCTTCGCCCGCGCCGAAGACGAATTGGCGGCGGTTGGTCTTGCGGCGCGGCGGCACCATTATCCGGCGCAAATGTCGGGTGGGGAACAGCAGCGGGTGGCTTTGGCGCGGGCAGCGGCCCCGCGTCCCGCGATCTTGCTGGCCGATGAACCCACCGGCAATCTTGATTCGGTGAACGGTGCCGCGATCATGGATCTGATTTTTGCCCTGCGCGACCGCCACGGCGCGACCTTGGTGCTGGTCACCCACGCCCCCGAACTGGCCGCGCGCTGTGATCGGGTGGTGCGGTTGGTCGATGGCCGGATTGACGGTGCCACAGCATGAGCCTGCTGCTTGCTCTGCGCATCGCGCGCCGTGAACTGCGCGGCGGCTTGCGCGGCTTTTGGGTGTTTTTGACCTGTGTTGCGCTGGGCGTTGCCGCGATTGCCGGTGTGGGCATGGTGCGGTCTGCCATCGAAGCCGGGCTTGCCGATCAGGGTGCGGTGCTGTTGGGCGGCGATGCGCAGGTTGAATTCACCTACCGCTTCGCCTCGGATGCAGAACGCGCGTTTCTGACCGAAATTTCGACGCAACTTTCTGAAATCGTCGACTTCCGCTCGATGGTGGTGGCGGGTGACACCCGCGTGCTGACCCAAGTGAAAGCGGTAGATACCGCCTACCCCCTGCTTGGCACGGTGCAGCTAGAGGCGGGCAGCTTTGAAACCGTAATGGCGGGCATGGGCGGCGTGCCGGGTGCTGTGATGGACGGCGTTCTGGCCGATCAGGTTGGTCTGACCTTGGGTGATCAATTCCACTTGGGCGCGCAACAATTCGTGCTGACCGGTCGCATCCTGCGCGAACCCGACAGCGCCACCGGCGGCTTCATGCTGGCCCCGCGCACAATAGTGCGCCGCGATGCGCTGAAAACATCTGGCCTGCTAGAGCCGGGATCGCTGTTTGACAGCGCCTATCGCATGATCTTGCCAAAAGACGCCGATCTGACCGCCTTGCAGGCCAAAGCCGAAGCCAGGTTCCGCGATACCGGTCTGCGGTGGAGCGACCGCCGCCGCGCCGCGCCCGGCGTTGAACGCTTTGTCGACCGCATCGGCGCGTTTTTGGTGCTGGTGGGTTTGGCGGGGCTGGCGGTGGGCGGTGTCGGCGTAGCGGCAGCGGTGCGATCGTATCTTGAGGCCAAGATTTCCACCATCGCCACGCTACGCACCTTGGGCGCAACTGGCGGGCTGATTTTTCAGGCCTATCTGCTGCAAATTGCCCTCTTGGTGCTGTTTGGTGTCGCGCTTGGGCTGGGGTTGGGCATCGGTGTGCCCTTGGCATTGGCGGGGCCGATTCAGGCGGCCTTGCCGTTTCCCGCCAAGATTGCGCTTTATCCCCGCCCGGTGGCCGAAGCTGCGTTTTACGGCATCACTGCCGCCTTCCTGTTTGCGCTGTGGCCGCTGGCACGCAGCGAACGGGTGCGGGCGGCAGCCTTGTATCGCGGCGGCGTTGCGGGTGGTTGGCCGCGGTGGCGCTATGGCTTTGCCATGTTGGCGCTTGCCTTTGGGCTGATTGGCGGCGCGGTTTGGCTGTCGGGCACGGCGATGCTGGCGCTTGGCACCGCAGGCGGAGTGATCGCGGCGCTCTTGGTGCTGGCGCTTGCGGCCTGGGGGTTGATGCGGCTGGCCCGCCGTTTGGCCCGGTTGCCTTGGTTGCGCGGCAAGGTCGCGCTGCGGCTGGCGCTTGCCTCTATCGGCGCCCCGCGCGCCGAAACCGTGCAGGTGGTGCTGGCGCTGGGGCTTGGGCTGACGGTACTGGCGGCGGTGGGGCAGATTGATGCCAACCTGCGCGCGGCGATTACTCGCGATCTTCCCACCCGCGCGCCGTCGTTCTTCTTTGTCGACATTCAGCCCGATCAGGTTGCGGGCTTCCACGCCAAGCTGGCGGCAAATCCGGCCGTGACCAAAGTTGAAAGCGCGCCGATGTTGCGTGGCATCATCACCCAGATCAACGGTCAGGATGCCCGCAAGGTTGCGGGCGAACATTGGGTTTTGGCGGGTGATCGTGGCGTGACCTATGCGGCCGAACAACCCGCGTCGACAACGCTTACCGCCGGGGCGTGGTGGCCAAAAGACTATCAAGGGCCGCCACAGATTTCCTTTGCCGCCGAAGAAGCCGAAGAAATGGGCCTGCATTTGGGTGATAGCCTGACGGTGAATATCTTGGGTCGCGATATTGTTGCCAAGATTACCTCGTTTCGGGTGGTGGATTTTTCCAACGCCGGAATGGGCTTTGTGATGACGATGAACCCCGCCGCCGTGGCGGGGGCGCCGCATACCGAAATCGCCACAGTCTACGCCGACACCGGCGCCGAGGCCGGAATTTTGCGCACCATCGCATCGGCCTATCCAAACATCACCGCGATCAGCGTAAAAGCCGCGATTGGTCGTGTCGGCGAAGCCCTGACCGCAATCGCTCAAGCCACCACGATTGCCGCCATGGCAACCTTGCTGACGGGCTTTGTGGTGCTGATTGGCGCGGCCGCGTCGGGCGAACGGGCGCGGGTTTATGAAGCGTCGGTGCTGAAAGTGCTGGGTGCCTCGCGCGGCCGGATACTGGCCAGCTTTGCCCTGCGCGCCGGATTGATGGGCGCCGCCGCTGGCAGCGTTGCGATAGCCGCTGGCGCAACCGGCGCTTGGGCGGTGATGCGCTTTGTGATGGAGGTGGATTACGCCTTCGAACCGATCTCGGCGCTTGCCATCGTTTTGGGCGGCATTCTGGGCACTTTGCTGGCGAGCCTTGTCTTCGTTCTGCGCCCGCTGGCCGCGCGCCCGGCGCAAGTGCTGCGCGCGCAGGAATGACCGTTGCCAAATAGCGCGCCTTACGGCGCATGGCTTTTGTTTCGCCCAAGCGCCAATGCGCTTGGGCTCGGTAGGGCCTTCGGCGAGGATATTTGAACCAGTATGAAAGCCATTGCTCTTTCTTAAATACTCCCGCCGGAGGCGTTTGGCGGTGGCAAGTGGTGCCACAGAAACAGAAAAAGCCCTGCCGGTAAGGGCAGGGCAGGCGGTCTGGCCAAAGCCTGACAGGGAGGAATGGGCGGCTTAATCTTGTTGATCAAGCCAATCGCGGAAGTTGGCGACAACCTCGGGGTTGCTGTCGACCATGTATTGTGGGGCCGGGTATTCGCCGGAATGCACATCAGAGGCAAACGCGCGCATCGCTTCGATGCGCAGGTCTTGCAGGCGGGCGTATTCGGCGGCGAAATTGGCGTATTTCTTGGCATGGCGCGGCACATGGCCGCCGTTTTGGCCCAGCACGTCGTCGCTGAACAGGTATTGCGCGTGACCGGCCGGGCCTGCGCCCATCGAGATCAGGAACAACCCGGTCTTTTCGGCGATGGCTTCGGTGATCGAATGCGGCACGACTTCGATTTCCACCGCAAATGCGCCTGCATCGGCCAAGGCTTTGCACTGGTTATAGACCAGTTGTGCCGATTCAAGCGTTTTGCCGACCGCCTTGAAGCCGCCCGTCCAGGTGCGCTTTGACGGGATCAACCCGACGTGGCCGCAGACCGGCAGGCCGTGATCGGCCATTGCCCGGACGGTTTGCAAGCTGCCAGAGCAGTAAAACCCATCCGCGCCCGCCTTATACAGCG
>JAHEDL010000146.1 GCA_024641255.1 Pseudorhodobacter sp. | reverse complement strand
CGGATGAATTTTGCCATTTGCATCTCCCTGTTATATGGTTCACTGTGTAAACCAGTGGTTCAAATACTGTGCAGAGATTGCACCTTTCCGTCAACAGTGCAGGTGTTTTTATTTAACGTGTGAAAAGAGGTAGAAATTCCATGACGATAGCGGTCAAGAGGGCGCTTTCTTTGTTGGACCTGTTTTCAGAATCAGCACCCGAAATCGGGCTAAGTGATGCTGCGCGGCTATCGGGCCACGATAAGGCGACAGTGCATCGGCTGTTGAACACGCTGCGCGAAGCCGGGTTGGTGGAACAAAACGCCACGTCAAAACTGTATCGGTTAGGGCCAGCGGTACTGCATCTGGCGCGGATGCGCGAAGCGACGTTTCCGGTGATTGCGGTGGTGCAGCCATTGCTGGACCAGTTGGCTGAAACCACCGGCGAAACCACGCATTGTTCGCTTTACACCAATAACGCGCTGGCGGTGATTGCGACACGCGAAAGCAAGAAAGCAAATCGGGTGTCGATGCGCGGGTCGGAAACGCTGCCGTTTCATGCCACGGCGTCGGGGTTGGCGTTTCTTGCCTTCGCCGCGCCCGAGGTGCTGGGCAAAGCGTTGGACCTGCCGCTGACGCGGTTTACCGACGATACCATCACCAGCCAGCAGGTGTTGTTGCAAGCGCTGCAAACTGCGCGGCGCGATGGCTTTGCCTGCGTGGAAAAATCGTTCGAGGGCGATGTTTACGGCATCGCCGCGCCGATTTTCGGGCCAGATCGCACCGCGATTGGCGCGATTGCGGTGGCCACCCCCTGCCACCGGATGACACCAGAGGTTACGGCGCAGATCACCGCCGAGCTGCGCACCGTCGCGGCAGAGGTAACGCGACGGTTGGGAAACTCTGTTCCGGTTTAGGGCAGATGCACGGCGCGGCGATAGCTGCGTTGGCCGTAAAGCAGAGCTTCGGGGTGATCAGACAGCTGCACCGCCTGCACTTGCCCCACGATGATATAATGGGTTTCCCACAGCAGCGCGGTTTTCAGCACACATTCAAAACTGGCAGAAGCATCCGCCAAAAGCGGCTGCCCGCCCTGCCCCGCGCGCCAATCGACCGCATCAAACCGCGACCCGGCTTCGGGCTTTTGCCGCCCCGAAAACAGATCAGAGATGCCTTGTTGGTTGTGGTTCAGCAGGTTGGCGCAAAAGGCGCGGTTTTTCAGAACGGCCGTCGCCGCCGGGCTAAGATGATGCACACAGACCAAAAGCGACGGGCCTTCGCCATCGGCGGAAACCGAGGTCATTGACGAAACCGTTACGCCAAACCGCCCCGCCTCGCCGTCGGTGGTGATTACCGAAACGAAGGTGGCGGCGCGGCTCATGCCTTCGACGAAAGATTGGCGCAGGTCCATTTCCTTAGCCCAGATCAAAGAAACGTTGCAGTTCGACGTCGGGCACCTTTTTGCGGAACTGGTCATACTGGCTTTGCCGCGTGGCCGAAAACGCATCGACAAAGCGATCGCCCAGCCAGTTGCGCGCAAAGGCAGAGCCGCGCAGGCGGTCGATGGCTTCGGGCATCGAGCGGGCGAAATCGGGGCCTTCGCTGGCCACGGCGTGACCGTTGCCGATGACTTCGGGCTGTGGTTCGATCTTTTCCATGATGCCCGCGACGCCAGCGGCGACGGTGGCGGCAACGGTCAGATAGGGGTTGGTATCGGCGCCCGGAAGCCGGTTTTCCACCCGCAGCGACCCGGCATCATGGCCGACAACGCGGAAGCAGGTGGTGCGGTTTTCATAGCCCCAGGTCAGCCCCGGCGGCGCGAAAGTGCCCGGCGCAAAGCGGCGATAGGAATTGACGGTGGGTTGGAAAATCAGCGTCATATCGCCAATGTATTTCTGCAATCCGCCGATGAAGTATTTGAAATTCTGCGAAACCCCGTTGCGCACGCCGTCTTCGAAGAACAGCCCATTGCCAGCGGTGTCTTTCAGCGAAACATGGACATGGATCGACTGGCTGTCGGCGGTTTCGGTCCAGCGCGGCATGAACGTCACGCAGCGACCTTGCCGCATCGCCAACGCGCGCAGAAAGTTCTTCAGCAGCACCAGTTGATCGGCGGGTTCCAGCCCTTCGCCAGCGGCAATGCAGGCCTCCATAAAGCCGCCGCCGATTTCTTCGTGCATCTTCGCAAGGTCGATCTTCAGCGGTTCGCACATGGCGGCGATGGCTTCGTACCATTCGGTCTGCACGGTTTGATACAGCACCAGATCGTGGCTGGGGTGCATGGTGGCGGTTTTCAGGTTGCGATAGCCCTTTTCGCGCGCCGTTTCTGCGGTTTCATCGAACAGGGTGTATTCCAGCTCCATGCCGTATTTCGGCACATAGCCCGCAGCCCCTGCCCGTTCCAACACCGACCGCAGGATCGACCGCGGGCAGATCGCCGCCGTTTCACCGGAGTAGTTGGTTAACAGCAACAGGTCATGGCCCGGTTTCGCCCAAGGGATGCGGCGGGCGCTGCTGGGGTCGACGATCAGCGGATCATCGTGAAAATCGCCAGAGCCGTCGGTGACGCCGGGCATTTCCAGCATCTCATCCGTCGGGTCCAAGGCCAGTTGCGCCGGGGCCATGCCCATGCCTGCCTTCAAAATCCCCTTCAGGCTGCGGGTCGACACCATCTGCCCGCGCAGCAACCCGTTGGTATCCACCAGCGCCACAGTGGCAAAACGGCTGGTATCGTCATCCAGAAAATCTTGCAGGCTCATGCGGTCCCCGTTGGTGTTGGCGCCTGTTCGCAAAGGCGTTTGAGTTGGTCCAGATCACTGGTTGGGTCGGTGGAGTAGGCCTTCAGGAACACCCGCAGGCCGTTGTCGATATAGCGTTTGACCGCCGCGCGGTCGGGCAGCGCATCGGGCACATGCAGCGCTTGATTGCGCGGGGCTGACAAGATCAGCGCCCACAGATCTTCGGCAGCAAGCTCTTCGTCGTCAAATTGCAGGCGTCCGGCTTCGCGTTGGCTGTCCAGATAGGCCATGACGCCGCGCAGCACGCGGTCGGGGCCAGAGGCCTGATAGGCGCGGCCGATTTCAGGAAACCGCTGCGCCTCGGCGATGATCAGGCGGGCCAGCGACAGGAAATCGGGGTTCAACACGGTGTCGGCATAGGCCCAGGAAAACCGATACAAATCGCGCACCATGCCTTCGGACGACGGGTGTTCGAAGGCGTCCAGCATTTCATTCCGGCGCGACAGCATGATTTCGGTGAACAGCTGCTCTTTGGTGCCAAAATACTGATAAAGCGTGGGTTTTGACACTTCGGCCTTGGCGGCGATGGCATCCATCGAGGTGCCAGAATAGCCTTCGGCGGCAAAGACATTCAGCGCGGCCTGCAAGATGCGGCGTTCTTTTGCCTGCCGGTTCAGGGCGCGGGGCGAGGTGCCTGTCATGCCAGCACCCGCGCCAAAAACGCGGTCAGCGGGCGGTTATAGGCCGCCGGTTGCGCCACATTGCAAACGTGGCCCGCGTCGGCGATCACTTCGAACCGAACATCGGCACGCGGGGCGGCATCGGTGATGCGGCCAGCGACGGCGCGAATTTCGGCGGGCGGCGCCAGCCGGTCATGTTCGCCGGTCATCAACAGCACCGGCATGGTCAGGCGGGCAAAATCAAAGCGTTCCAGCGGATTGGTGAAACAGCGCAGGGCATCGCGGTAGGTGGCAGCCGGAATCGCCGACATCGACGCAAGCAGTGCCGCGCGCACGGCATCTGATGCGTTCGGACCGGCGATCACGTTCACCACCGCGGCGGCGAAATCGGCGGGCTTTTGGCCAGCATCAAGCGGCACCTCGCGGCTGACACGGAAGGCTTCGCGTTCTTCGGGGCCAGCTTCGGACATGCCGGTGCAGCCGCCGGAAAGCACTAGACCGGCAAGCTTTTCGGGGTGACGCATCGCAAAGGATGTGGCGATCCACGAGCCATAGGACAGACCGCACAGCACCACGCGGGTCTTGCCGAAGTGATCCATCACCCGCAGGATATCTTCGCAATAGTCGTCGACGTTGGATTGCCGGAAGCCAAGGCTGCTGTCGCCATAGCCGCGCAGATCAAGCGCGGCAGCCTGCGCCAGCGATGCCACCGCCTGCAATTGCGCGCCCCAGTTGCCGCGCGCGCCGCCGATGCCGTGCAAGAACAGCACCAGCGGGCCGGGCTTGGCGGGCGTTGCGGTCAGCGCCAGTTGCGGCGTGCCGGGCAGGATGATCGTTTCCAGTGCCACCGTGGGGACCGTGATTTCGGGTTGCGGGGACGGAACCTTTGCCGCCAAGCCCAGCGCCGCAATACCGGATTCAAAGATTGGGCGGGTGCCGCTGGCGATCTGGCTGGCGCGGGTGGGGCTGGCGATGATTTCCGCGCTCCAGTTCACCACCGTGCCACCTTCGGCAGCTTCGGCAACCGACAGCCTTGCGGTGTAGCGTTCGGCCCCGGCGATGCCTTCCAGATGGGTGTAGGACAACACCCGATCGCTTTCCGACAGGTAGATCAGCTGTTCACGGTAAACAGTGTCCTCGCCCTGCGCGGTAAAACGGCGAATGACCGCGCCGCTTTCGCCGCGCTCTGCCGCGATGCTGGACAGACCGGGGTGCCACGCGCCGCAAAAGTCGCGGGCGACGGCCCAGACCGACTCTGGCGACGCGGCCAGCTTGCCGACGACATGCACGGTGTCGCGGGCCATGTCAGCGCAGCATCCGCAGGGTGCCGCTGTCACCGCGCCACAGTGAATTGCGCGCAGCACCTTCGTCACCGGGGGCGTCGTCGATTTCGTCCATTTCGTAAAGCGACAGGACGCCCAGATAATCCTCCATGATTTCCGAGGTATAGGGCAGCATCAACGCGCCGCAGCGGCTGTCGCGATACATACGTTCCAGCGGCATGGATTTCAGCATCGACTGCCCGCCCGCCGTGCGAATGGCCAGTGCGGCAATTTCCTGCACGCCTTCCATGACGTTATACTGCGCCGCATACATCCGCATGACTTCGCCCTTGGTCGGGAAGCCTTTGCATTCGGAAAACGCCTGCCACCACAGCGCGCGCATATTGGCCAGACGTGCATACATCTTGCCGACGGTGATGCGTTTGGTGGCATACATGCGACGGTCAATCGGCGGCTGACCGGGGGTTTTGCCCTTCAGATAATCGACCATAAAGTCATAAGCGCCCTGCGCCAAACCCATATAGGTGGGCGACAGAGTGGCCATCATATGCGGCCAGTTCGGCAGGGTTTTGCCAAAAATGCCGCGCGGCATCAGTTGGTCTTCTTCGGTGACGAACACGTCTTTCAAGATCAGATCGCGGCTGTTGGTGCCGCGCATCCCCAACGGGTCCCATTCACCTTTCACCGTCAGGCCGGGATTATCCTTGTGCACGACGAACAGCATGGTGTCTTCGTGGCGCGGTTCGACGCCTTCGAACACCTCGGTGCAGACGATGGTGTAATAATCGCAATAGCCGGCAAGGCTGGCGAATTTCTTGAAGCCAGAAATCTTCCAGCCACCGTCAACCTTGCGGGCCTGCGTCTGGTTCGGCTTTGATGTCCAGTTTTGCCCGCCTTCCGAAATCGGCTGCGAATAGATCGCGCGTTCGGCGATGGCGCGGCGGAACTGGCGTTCACGCAGCGGCGCGAAGGCGGCTTTTTCTTCGGGCGTCAGGTTCGGCATGTCGAACATGAAGCGCGACCATGCCATCGAAGAGTTGTGCATGTTGAAGGTCAGCGCGGTGGCACCGCAGTATTTCGCAATTTCGGCACCGACCATGGCGTATTCGAACATCGAAAACCCCATGCCGCCGAATTCTTCGGGGATGCACAGACCAAGGAAGCCTTCTTCGGCCAGATCCTTGTAGTTTTCCACCGGGAAGCTGGCGTCGATGTCGATCTGTGCCGCGCGCGGCGCAAAGCGGTCGCGGCCCAGTTCGTTGATCCGGCGCAACACCGCCACAACTTCGGGGCGGATGCGGGAGAGGTCGTAGTAGTCGGCGATGTCGCTCATGTCGGTCTCTCGGGTCGAAGGGAAATTGGGGGGTTTAGAGGGCCAGATCGCCTTGCAGCACGCCGTCTTTGACGACGATGCGGCCATCAAGCGCGATGGTGCAGTTGCGCATCGGCAGGTCGAAATGGCCCAGCGTGTAGCGGCCTGCGTATTGGTTCGCGCCGGTCGACCACAGGAAGCTGCCGGGAAGCGCGCGGAATTCAACCGCCTGCATGTCGCGCTTGTCATACATCGCGGCAGACACCCATTTTGCGCCGGGGTTCACGCCCCAACCGACGTGGCTGATGCCATAGGCGTTGCGGTCTTGCCACGCCTCCATGTATTCGCGGAAATGCAGGGCGTCGATGCCATCACCCTTGATGGCGGTGACGAAATCGTTTTCGACGGTAAAGTCGATGCGGCTGGTCAGATAGGTTTTGAACGTCAGGTTCATATCGCCGACATCCATCACGATGCGGCCGTTGACGGCGTTCTTGCCAGGGAAAGCAAGGCACAGACCGCCCGGCCAATGCGCCACGGCACCGGGGTTGGTGGCAAAGCCGGGGGTGCCGCCGCAGGGCGCATCGCGCAGGTCGATGGTCAGATCGGTGCCCGCCGCCGAGGTGACCCGCATTTCCGATGCTTCGCGCAGCATTTGCACGCCAAGCGTCACGCGGGCGGCGTGTTCGGCCTTGGGTTCGGTGCGCTCCAGAATTTCGGGGTGTTCGTTGGTGATCACCAAAAGCCGCGCGCGGCCCGCATCTTCGATTTCGGGCCATTCGGGCGCGTGGATCAGGCCTTCGACCGTGCAATCAACGATAACGTCCTGCAGCTTCAACGCTTCGATCACCGAACGGTTCTGCTGAATCGCCCAAGAGGTTCCGGTGGATTTCACCGGAACCGGCGCGGCTTGTGGCGGGGTGGGCATAGTGATCATGCAGAAATCGGCGCCAAGATCGTAAGCCGCAAGTTCCGACAGATGCACCAGAACCGGACGCGATTGGGTTTCCGCAATGATCGCGACTTTGGTGCCTTTGCCGATGCCGTTCAGTGCGAACACCCGACGAAATGCCGCCAGCCATTTGCCTTCGATCCGTTCTTGCAGCATCGCCGCCCCCTTTCGAGATTCTGTTTGGTAAAACCTACCAATCGGTTTAGTAATTTATAGACTGCGACATTCTGTCAACATAATTTTCGAAAATTCTGAATTTATCGAAAACTTAGCCGGGATGTGACTTTGACCAGTCGGCCCATTTAGGGCGATCCAGTTCAAAGGTGTCGTGGCTGCGCACATAGGTCGAGCCATAGCTGCGCGCCACCAGATCCAAGGCGGGCGTATCAATGTGGGCGCGTTCGGCGTTCAACACGCAGGCATCGTCGATGTGAACCGCCCTCACCCGCCCGATCATGATCGACTGATGCGGGCCGGTCACCACCGATGACAGCATGTTACACTCAAACGCAACCGGACTTGCGGCGATGCGCGGCGGTTTGATGTGCAGCGATGGCAGTGTTTCAAGGCCCGCCAGCGCCAGTTCGTCCACCCCGACGGGCGCATCAACGGCGGTAATGTTCATC
>JAHEDL010000141.1 GCA_024641255.1 Pseudorhodobacter sp. | reverse complement strand
GCGTAACGCTGCAGCAGATGAAACCGACCATCGCTATCTTCGCCAAAAAGGCACAGTTCTGCCAAGCTGAACGGCTGTGGGATCAGGCCTGCGAAATGGCGATAGGCTGCGGCGCTGAACGCGGCGCGATCGGCCCCAAGCGGGCCGGACAGCGTAAGATGAAAGCGAAACTCTTCCATAACATAGGGATAGCCATAGATCGCCAACAGCTCGCGCTGCCGCGCTGTCAACCGTTCAGGGCGGCGGCGGGCGGTTTCGGCGGCGGTCAAAGGTGCGCGATAGGGGTCAAGCACCCGCACAACCTCGGCCGCCAAAGCCTCAAGCTCGGCCGTGTCGCCCATTGGCACAAAGGCCAAGCAGCCTTCCAGATTGACAAGCTGCAATCCGGGCAAAACCACCGGTCGCAACGATTTCGCAAGCTGGGCGACAGCCTGCTGCAGATCTTGCGGCATAACACCTGCGGCCAACCGAAATGGCGGCTTGATCGTGCCGTGAAAGCCGTATTTGCGTGGCTCGGCAGTGGCGTCAGCCAAGGGGCGCGGCAATGCCAGTTTTGGCTGCGCGACAGCACATCCAGCCTGCACATCCCAACCAAGCCAAGACGCGGCGGCATCGGCGAAGGCGCCGGGTTCGGGGGCGTAATAGATCGCGAAGCGTTTCATCTGTTCCATAGCTGCCGCCCATACCCGCGCATCGTCACATCGCTGTGACAGATTTCTGCCATTCCCTTTGAACAAGCACAACGAAAGCCGCCCGAATGACCGATACCATCCTTGCCAACGCCACTTTGGTTCTGCCTAACGAGGTCATCAACGGCAGCCTTGCGATCAAAGACGGCGTGATCACCGCCATTGACCAGGGCAATGCTGTGCCTGCCAATGCCATTGATTGCGACGGTGATTTGCTGCTGCCGGGCCTGATCGAGCTGCACACCGACAATCTGGAGCGCCATATCGAACCACGCCCAAAGGTAAACTGGCCGCATGCCAGCGCCATTATCGCGCATGATGCAGAACTGGCCAGTGTTGGGATTACCACCGTGTTTGATGCGCTGCGCGTCGGGTCCGTCACGTCGAACAAGAAAACAAATTACGGTGAGTATGCCCGACATCTTGCCGATGAAATCCTTGATCTGCGGGCCAAAGGCGCGCTGCGGATCAGCCATTTTCTGCATCTGCGCGCCGAAGTTTGCAGCGAAACCCTGATTGCCGAACTGGCAAAGTTTGGCCCCGATGATCGCATTGGTATTGTCAGTCTGATGGACCACACCCCCGGCCAACGGCAATTCCGCGACCTGTCGCAGTTGCGGGCTTATGTGTGTGGCAAGCATGGCCTGTCGGATCTGGAATTTGAAAGCCATGTTGCCGAGCAACGTGCGCTGTCTGACCAACTGGGTGCCGTTCACGAGGCCGCTGCGGTGGCCGAAGCCCGCCGCTTTGGCGCGGTGCTGGCAAGCCACGATGACACAACCGCCGAACAGGTCGCAGTTTCGGCGCAGCATGGCGCACATTTCGCAGAATTTCCGACGACGTTAGAGGCCGCCACCGCCTGTCACGCGCAAGGCATCAAGGTGATGATGGGTGCGCCAAACCTGATCCGGGGCGGATCACACTCTGGCAATGTTGCCGCCAGTCGTTTGGCCGAGGCCGACCTATTGGACATCGTTTCGTCAGACTATGTGCCGTCGGCGCTGCTATCTTCGGCGCTGTTGCTGGGTGATCTTTGGGGCGATGTGGCGCGCGGTGTACGGACCGTAACGCAAGCACCGGCAGCGGCAGTTGGGCTTTTCGACCGTGGGCATCTTGATATTGGCGCCCGTGGTGACGTGATCAGGGTGGCAAGAATTGCAGGCGTCGCGGCCCTGCGCGGCACTTGGGTGCAGGGAAAACGGGTCGGCTAGGAGTTTGGTCTGAGATTGTTTGCATTGTGGGGCTGCAGCCATCCCGGAGGTCGGAATGGCTGCAGGTTTGAAACCAGATTACTTCATCAAGTCTGCAACCGGGATCGGTTCCGAAATTTTCCAGCTGTCAACAACCGCAGGTTTGCCACCTTCGATGTCGATGATGCGATAGTCCGCTGAATTCTGGTGGTGCAGTTCAGCACTAAACGACCGCGGCCCGAACAGCGTGGGTTCATCTTTCATCTTTTCAAGTTCAGCGACAACGGCAGAGGTTTCGGTAGTGCCCGCCCGTTCGACCGCCTTTGCCCAAACGTCGATCATGACATAGCCCGGATAAACGTATTGCGACGACGGATCGCCCCCGGTTGTTTCCTTGTACTTGGCATTAAAGGCGGTGACATCGGGGTTCGGATCGTCGCCATAGATCGAGCCTTGAACCGGCACATAGAAGTTCGACAGATCAGGAATGGCCGACAGCCAATAAGACCCGTCAACACCCGAACCGTTCAGGATCATCGAATTGATCCCCGCCGCACGGATCTGTTTGATTGCAGAAACCGCGCCCGGCATCATGGTGCAAAGCATGATCGCGTCCGGCTCTTGCGGCAGCGATTTGATACGAGTGATCTGGGCGGCAATCGACGCGTCTTCGTTCTTGAAGGTGTCTTCGCCGACCAATGCAGCCCCTTCCAGGCGCGGCAACATCCAGTCAAAGCCGTCGCAGATGCCCTTGTTATACTCGGTCCAAGTATCAAGCAGACGGTAGAAATTGCGGGCGTTTTTCTTGTTATACGCCCATTCAGCCATCGTCGCGCCCTGCACGGCGGCAAGCACCGAAGCCGAGAAAGAATTTGGACCAACGCCTTGAATACCGGCCTTGATCGATTCTGCGCACAGAAAGAACGACGGCAAACCAGCACCTTCGGCGGCAAGGGCCGCCGGCGCGCCAAAGTCGTAGTCACAAGACACAACGACCATGTCAGCGCCAGCGTCGATCACCGACAGGCCAGCCTTGGCGCCTTCGGCGCGATCGGTTTTGGTATCCGCATTGACGACTTCGATCTGCTTGCCAAGCAACCCGCCCGCGTCGTTGATTTCCTTGATACGGATCATCGCGGCATCTTGGGCGGGCTTGTCATAGGCCTGCATGAAGCCAGACTCGGCGGTGGCAAAGCCGACGATGATCTTGTCGTCGTCCGCTAAGGCCGGGGTGGCAAGGGCGGTGGCACTTAGCAGCGAAACGACGATTTTTGATAGATTTTTCATTCTTTACTCCTTGTTGGGTGGGCTTATTGCCGGGCTAAACGCCCGGATCCTCTGATCTGGAGCGTGTCCAGTTGAGTTCGGAATTCGCCATGATGCCGGACGGGCGGCGGGCAAGGATCAGGATCATCACGATGCCAAGGGTGATCTCTTGCAGCCCGTTCGGAATGGCAAAAGTGGTGGTGCCGATGCTGACGCCCGCCTCTAGCCAGCGCAGACCTTGAATAAGGCCGGATAGAATAACCACACCAAGCACGGCCCCCGACAGGCTTCCCATGCCACCGACCACCAGCATTGAAAGGGTGATGAAGGTGAGCGTCAGGTAAAAGGTGTCTGGCGTCACAACGCCGATTGAATGGGCAAACAGCGCGCCGCCCATGCCCATGACGGCCCCGGAAATGATGAAGGCAACCAGACGCTCTTTCGGTGCGTCGATGCCCGATGCGGCGGCGGCTGTTGGTTCATCGCGTGCCGCCCGCAGCGCCAAGCCAGCGCGCGAAATTGAATGTGCCCAAGCGACGAAGACAGCAAGAATGGCTGCGATCAGGTAGGGCCAAATGCTGCGCACAATTGGAATACCGACGACGGACGAGGTGGCAGCGGTAACGCTTTCCCAGTTGGAATAGATCGTGTTGATCATCGCCAGCATTGCAAAGGTGGCGATGGATGCCGCAATGCCAGACAGTCGCATCAGAATTTTGCCGAAGACCGCAGCCCAGATTGCCGCCCAAACTGCGGCAAAGATTGCCCCGGCCCAGAAGGGCAATTGCAGGTTCATCAACCAGTCTGGCAGGCCAGGCAACAGGGTTTGCTTCATCATCGGCGGGATGGTCAGCCACGCGGCGGCATAGCCGCCAAGGCAGGTAAAGCCGGCGTGGCCGAAGGAAATCACGCCAGAATTACCGATGAAGATGTAAAGCCCGACCACCAAGATCACCCGCAAGAAGATGTCGATGATGGTCTGGTTGAAGGGGCGTGACCCGGAAAAGACGGCCATCAGTGCCAAAGCGATCAGCAGCAGTGCCAAGATGACCGGCGTGGAAATGGTGCGGCGCGCTACAGACATATCAGACCCTTTCTTTGCTGCCGCGCGCGGCAATCAGGCCCTGCGGCCGGAAGATAAGCACCAAGATCACCGCGCCGTAGACGAAAGCGTCACGGAACGGGCGGGCATCAATTGGCAAAACGGTTTGCATGACAACCGAGGCGGCCCCCAGCAGAAAGCCTGCAAGCACAGCCCCCGGCAGCGACCCAAGACCGCCGATGACCGTGGCAATGAACGCCATCAGCATCACCGCGGCCCCCATCTGGATATCCACCGTTCCGGTTTGTGATGCGAGGATCAGGCCGATTGCCGCTGCCAGCGCACCCGAAAGTGCAAAGGCGCCCATGATCACGCGGTTCGCCCGCACCCCAAGCATGCGGGCCATAGTGAAGTTTTCGGCGGCAGCGCGCATTTCCAGACCAAAGCGGGTGCGCTTTAGAAAAGCGGTCAGCGCAAACAGGATCGCGATGGTTGCGATGATCGTGATGACCTGCAGCAGTGGAATGCGTGCGCCAAGAATTTCAACAGGTTGGCTAAGGGCAGGCAGCAGCGAGATCGACTTGGGGCGGCTGGAAAACAGCATCAGCAAGAAGTAGCGAATGACGAACCCCAGCGCGAAAGACGCGATCATCATCGTGGCCGGATTTGCCCGGCGGAAACGGCGAAAGACCACGATTTCCGAAAGCACCGACAGGCCAGCGCCCATTGCCAGAACAAATGGGATCAGAAGAAACCACGGCAAGTCACCGGCAAATACGACGGCAACCGCATCGACCGACGGCCAAAGCAGCGCGAAGATGGCAAAGGAAATCACATCACCATGTGCGAAGTTTACCAGCCGCATCACCCCAAAAATCAGGGCAATTCCAAGCGCGCCCAAAGCGTAAAGCGAACCAAGGCTAAGGGCGTCAAACAGCATCTGCATCAGTGATCTCCGTAGCCAAAGTAGGCCGCCTGCATTGCTTCGGATTGGCCCATAGCGCGGGCGTCGCCATCCAGCAGCACCTCGCCGCCGCGCATCAAAATCATCCGGCCGCCGACCATCTGGGCGCGGGTCGAGGATTGTTCGACGATCAGCAGGGTTAGCGCGCGGTGCGCCCGCAGCGCGATCAGGCGTTCATAGACCTGATCGGTAATGTTGGGGGCAAGGCCCAGGCTGGGTTCATCAATCGCAATCAAACGTGGGTTGGTCATCAAGGCGCGCCCGATCACCAGCATTTGCTGTTGGCCGCCGGAAAGCAGGCCAGCCTGAGAATGGCGGCGATCTTTCAGGATCGGGAAGGTGGCGTAAACGGCCTCTAGTTCTGTCGCGGCACGGGAGCGCCAGTTGCGTTCACGCGCATGCATGCCGGTGCCGACCAGCAAGTTTTCTTCGATGGTCAGCGAGCCAAACACGTCGCGGCCTTCGGGCACCATCGAAATCCCCATGCGCGCGATGTCTTCTGGGGCGCGGCCGGTGATGTCGGCGCCGGCAAAATCGATGCGGCCCCCCGCAGGCGCAGTCACCCCGGCAATTGCCCGCAAAAGCGAGGATTTTCCGGCACCGTTTGGGCCGGTGATGAACAAAATCTCGCCTTCGGTCAGGGTGAAAGCCACGTTGCGCACCGCCGTCAGGCGGCCATAGCGGATGGTGATGTTGGAGAGGGCAAGGAGGCTCATGACAGCGTCTCCAGCACCGGAAGGTTGGTTTCGGCGGCGGTGCCCATATAGGCGTGACGCACTTTTTCGCTGCCCCTGATTGCCTCGGGGGAACCAGTTTCAATCACCGCGCCCGAATCCAAAACAACGATGTGATCACACAGGTTCAGCACCAAGCCGACGTTGTGTTCGATCAGAAGCACACCGCAGCCCATTTCACTGGCGATGCGGCGGATCAGCGCCGACAGATCGGCGGCCTCAGCCCCCGACATGCCAGCGGCGGGTTCATCCAGCAAGATATAGTCGGGCTTGCCGATCAGCGCGCGACCAATGGCCACCCGGCGTTCATCGGTGTAGGGCAGCGTTCCCGCGATGCGGTTTTGCAGTGCCGGAATGCCGATCCAGTCAAGCATCGCAACCGCTTCGGCACGCGCCTGCGCGCGCGATTGACCAAGACCAACCCCGGTGACTTCAAGATTGTCGATCACAGCAAGGTCGCGAAACAACCGCCCGCCCTGAAAGGTGCGGGCGATGCCTTTGCGCCGAATTTGGTGCGGTTTAAGCCCGTTCAGGGCGTTGCCATCAAGCGACACCGCCCCGCCGGTTGGGGCCTGAAAGCCGGTCAGCACATTAACAAGCGTGGTTTTACCTGCCCCGTTCGGGCCGATAAGCCCGGTGATATGGCCGGGTTTGATCGTCAGATCGACATCCGACAGGGCCTTTAGCCCCGCGAAGGCAACTGACAGCTTGTCTGTGCTGAGTTGGCTCATTTGGCTTCCTTGCAAGTGATCAGATAGGAACCGGATTCGTCCAAAGTGGCAGTCCAGCCCGGTTCGATCACGATGGTGGTGGTCACTTCTTCGATCACGGCAGGGCCTTTGATGATCGCCCCTGCCCCCAATGCAGCGCCGTCGTAGATCGGCGTTCTGATGCGTTTGCCATCCGCCGAGAATACGGCATCGCGATGCGCCTTGATCGCCTGATCGGCAGGCTTGCCTGCGGCGATGTGCATGCGCTTGGGCTTTTCGACTAGACCGTAGACCGTGCTTTCGATGTTCACGACCTCGACCGTCGAATGCGGTTCCGAGTAGGTGTAAAGCTGTTCGTGTCGCGCGTGGAACGCGGCTTTGATCTGATCAATGGTGTGGGCGTTAACCGGGAAATTACCGATTTCTACCGTGCATTCATGTACTTGCCCAACATAACGCATATCAAGACTGCGCTTGATCAGGGTGCTGGATTCAGCAAAGCCGTCGGATTTTAGGTGGGCGATACCCTGCGCTTCGATCTCGTTGAAAAGGGTGTCGATGCGGGTATAGGCGGCGTCATTGTCCAGCCGCAAAACGGCGGTGGCCATGTAGTTGTATTTCACGTCCGAGATAATCTGACCAAAAGCGCACAGGCCCGACGCAAGCTTTGGCAGCACGATTGTATCGATACCCATCTCGGTTGCCAAAGCCGTAATATGCGCCGCCGTCGCCCCACCGGCGCCAACCAGCACAAAGTCGCGCGGGTCATAGCCGCGTTCCACCGTGACGCGGCGGATACCGTTGACCATGTTGGCATTGACGATGGTGAACATGCCGTAGGCGGCGCGTTCAACTGACAAAGCCAGCGGGTCGGCCAATTTGGTTTTCACCGCGTCATGCGCCTTTTGCGCGTCCAGCGGCAGCCGGCCACCCACCAAGCCATCGGGGTTCAAATAGCCCAAAACGATGTTGGCATCCGACACGGTGGGCAGTTGCCCACCTTGACCATAGCAGGCCGGACCCGGATCGGACCCTGCCGATTGCGGCCCCATTTGCAGAAGGCCCATTTCGTCAATCC
>JAHEDL010000129.1 GCA_024641255.1 Pseudorhodobacter sp. | reverse complement strand
GAAATCTGGCGCAATTGCAGGGCTTTGCCCGATTACCGAGGCAAACTTAGGCGATGGCATCTTTGATGGCGTGCGGTTTCGGGCCCATGGCGGGTCGTTCGGGGTCGGATCGGATTCGAACGTGCGTATCAGCCTGTCAGAAGAGCTGCGCTTGCTGGAGTACTCGCAGCGCTTGGGCCTGAAAGGGCGGGCGCTGCTGGCCGAAGAAGGCCGCTCGACCGGGCGGGTGCTTTACGAGGCGGCTTGCGCTGGCGGCGCGCTGGCGGGCGGCCGTCAGGCGGGGGCGATTGCGGCTGGCAATTGGGCAGACCTGATGGCGCTTGACTGCTCTGGCCCGGATCTCCAGCCGTCGCGCGGCGACATGATTTTGGACACGTTCATTTTCGCGGGCGACGACCGCATGGTCGCTGAAGTCTGGTCTGCGGGCCGTCACATTGTTTCGGGTGGCCGCCATACCGCCCGCGACGGGATTGTTGCGCGCTATCGGTCGGTGATGGCGCGGCTAAGGGATGCGCTGTGATCGGTGGTTGGGAAGATATTCGCGCCGAGGTGCTGCGCCGTATCCGTGTGCGCGATTGGCCGCCGGGGGCGATGATTCCAACCGAAGAAGCCTTGGCTGAAGAGTTTGGTTGCGCCCGCGCCACTGTAAACCGGGCGCTGCGCGAATTGGCCGAAGCCGGGGTGTTGGAACGCCGCCGCAAGGCCGGCACCCGCGTGGCTATGCTGCCAGTGCGCAAGGCAACGCTGGATATTCCGGTGATCCGGCAGGAAGTCGAGGCAACCGGGCGGGTGCATGGCTTTCGCCTTCTGACACAGCGCAACGAAGCCCCGCCGGTGCCGGTCGCATCGCGGCTTGGTCTGCCGCCCGGTGCCACATTAATCTATCTTGAAACGCTGCATCTGGCCGACGGCCAGCCCTTTGTGTTCGAAACCCGCTGGCTGAACCCGGCTGTTCTGCCCGCGTTGCCCGATTTTGGTCAGGTCAGCGCCAACGAATGGCTGGTGGCGCATGTGGCTTATGCAACTGGCGATATTGCTTTTTCAGCCGCTCAAGCCAGCCCGCGCGAAGCCGAAGTGATGGGCGTCGCCGCAGGATCGGCTTTGTTCATCACCGAACGTACAACATGGACGGCTGAGGCGCCGATTACCTTCGTGCGGCTGGCACATGCGCCAGGGTATCGCGTTCAAACCATGGTTTGAACGCGCTTTAGCCGCTTCAGGGGCGACCCGCATCAATCCTGCCAAACCGCCGCGCCAGCACGCGGGTCAATTTTCTATGGGCTTTCGATGTCCGGTGGCGCAGGTGCATCGCGGCAAACACCGGCTGATCCATCGGTTCGACATCCGCGATATATTTGAACCGCCCCGATGCGACCATTTCGGCGGCCTTCTCTGCCATCACAAAGCCGGTGCCGCCCATCGCCTGCAACAGCGATGAAATCGTCGAACTTTGTCCAACCGACAGCGGTGCCCCAATCAATTCCGGCAGCGCCGCGCGGTGTGCTGCTTCGAAGGCGGGCGAAAAATGCCCCGAAATATAGGTTTCCAGTTTGATCTCGGACCGAGCCTCGGTTTCCGAACTGATAAGCCGATAGGGCAGGTCGCCCAGCGTGACAAAATGCAGGTCGGGGTGTGGCTTTGGCGAAAACAGCACCGCAAAATCATGCACCCCCGCCACCACATCGGCACACATCTGCGCCGAATAATCTGGTTCGATGTAGAACGCCATCTGTGGAAAGATTTTGCGAAAATCTGCAATCAGATCACCGATATAGCCATCCGCCAGATCATTCTGGATACCAAGGCGCATGGTCATAGCCGCCTCGCCCGAAGGGGCCACCGCGCGGCGGGCTTCGTTCCAGTCACGTCGCAACAACCGCGCATGGGCTTCAAACCGCAGCCCTTCGGTGGTCAGATCCGTCCCCGCGCGGGATCGGGTGAAAAGCCGTGCACCAACCGCCGCTTCAAGCGTTTGCACCCGTGCCGAAACGGTGGATTGAGTAACCGAAAGCCGTTCGGCGGTGCGATGGAAGCTGCGGGTTTCCACAAGGTCCAGAAACGTATCAAGAAGTTCAATTTGCATAAAGACCGCCTTGGCGTTTGCTGTGCCTGATCGAATAGGCCGATCAATAGCAAGGGAAATGCTCAATTGAAAGCCTTTTGCCACGGCTTGATAAAGGGCAGGTAAATTCCGGAGCCAGACATGTCAGACTTCCCTACCAAAGCCCGTGTGGTCATCATCGGCGGCGGTGCCGTTGGCGCTTCCAGCCTGTATCATCTGTGCAAGGCGGGCTGGACCGATTGTGTCTTGCTAGAAAAGAACGAACTCACCGCCGGCTCTACATGGCATGCGGCGGGCAACGTGCCGACCTTCAGCTCCAGTTGGTCGATCATGAACATGCAGCGCTATTCGGCCGAACTCTATCGTGGTTTGGGCGAAGCGGTGGATTACCCGATGAACTATCACGTCACCGGTTCGGTGCGCTTGGCCCATACGCAGGAACGCTTGCAAGAATTTCAGCGGGTTGTCGGAATGGGGCGCTATCAGGGCATGGATCTGAAGATCCTGACCCCGGATGAAATCAAATCCGTCTACCCCTTCCTTGAAACCCATGACTTGGTCGGCGCGCTTTATGACCCCTATGATGGCGACATTGATCCGGCGCAGCTGACTCAGGCCTTGGCAAAGGGTGCGCGTCAGATGGGCGCGCGCATCGAACGGTTCTGCCCCGCCACTGGTGTGCGCCGCGATGGCGAAGAGTGGGTGGTTTCAACCCCGAAGGGCGATATCCGCTGCGAAATTGTCGTCAACGCTGCGGGCTACTATGCGCGCGAAGTTGGCAAATGGTTTGGTCGTGATCTGCCGATGATGGTTATGAGCCATCAATACATGCTGTTCGACACCGTTCCAGAACTTGAAAACTGGACCAAAGACGTGGGCCACAAGCTGCCGCTGCTGCGCGATGTCGACAGCAGCTATTACCTGCGGCAAGAGAAAAACGGTTTCAACCTTGGCCCGTACGAGCAAAACTGCAAGGCCCATTGGGTCACCAAGGACGACCCTTTCCCCGAAGATTTCAGCTTCCAACTGTTCCCCGATGATCTGGAGCGGCTGGAATGGCACATTGCCGACGCAATGGCGCGGGTGCCGCTGTTGGAAAAGGCTGGATTGTCAAAGGTGATCAATGGTCCCATCCCCTACACCCCGGATGGCAACCCGTTGATCGGCCCGATGCCCGGCGTGCCAAATGCGTTCGAAGCATGCGTCTTCACCTTTGGCATTTGCCAAGCCGGTGGTGCAGGCAAAGTGCTTGCTGAATGGATCACCCAAGGTGCGACGGAATGGGATATGTGGTCTTGCGACCCGCGCCGCTTTACCGGGTTTGAAGATCAGGATTATTGCGTCAAAAAGGGCATGGAAGTTTACGGCCACGAATACGGCATCCATTTCCCGCACCATGCTTGGCCCGAAGGTCGCGACAAAAAGCTGTCTGCCGTGCATGACCGCACCAAGGCACTTGGCGCGCAATTCGGGGCGTATAATGGCTGGGAACGCGCGCTGTGGTATGCCCGCCCCGGCGACGACACCTCGGAAGCGGGAACGCAAACCTGGAAACGCGAAGGCGCTTGGTTTGGTGCCGTGAAAGCCGAATGCGAAGCGGTGCGCGACGCGGCAGGCATCCTTGATCTGCCCGGCTTTTCCCGCTTTTTGATCAGTGGCGCAGGCGCTGCCGCATGGCTTTCGCGGCAAATCACCGGCAAGCTGCCAAACGTCGGGCGTCTGGGGCTTGCCTATTTTGCCGATGACAAGGGCCGGATCGTCACCGAAATGTCCGTCGCGCGCTTGGCGGAAGATGAGCTGTTGCTGATCACCGCCGCAACCGCGCAAATCCATGACCGCGACTGGTTGCTGAACCATCTGGATGCCGGGTTGCAACTGGTGGATCAGACCACCGAATGGTCGACGCAGATTTTGACCGGCCCGAAATCCCGCGATATTTTGGCAGCGGTGTCCGATGCCGATCTGGCCAAGGGCTGGCTTACGCTGCAAACCGCCACCCTCGCCGGGGCCGAGGTGCGGCTGATGCGGGTGTCGTTCGCGGGCGAACTGGGCTGGGAAATCCATTCCAAAACCGGCGACACCGCGCGGGTTTGGGATGCCGTCATGGCGGCAGGCGCGCCTTTGGGCTTGAAACCCTTTGGCATGTTCGCGCTGAACAGCCTGCGGGTCGAAAAGGGCTATCGCGCGTGGAAGGGTGATCTGTCGACAGATTACACCGTGTTGCAGGGCGGGCTTGACCGTTTTGTCGATTGGACCAAGCCCGAGTTCCGCGGCAAGGCCGCACTGGCGGCGGAAAAGCAGGCAGGTGTCAGCAAGCGCTTCTGCACCCTTGTCATCGACGCAGGTGATTTCGATCCGCCTTATATGTCGACAATTTGGCACAACGGTAAAGTCGTGGGCGAAGTGACCTCGGGCTATTACGGCCACCGCGTCGGGGCCTGCATCGGCCTTGGCATGTTGCGCGCCGATTTGAACGTGCCGGGAACGGTTGTCGAGGTGGAAATCTTCGGCACCAGCCACCGCGCTGTGGTGCAAGAAGACGCCCCGCTTTGGGATCCCAAGAACGACCGTATTCGCGCCTGACGGCGTAACCATCGGCACAGTCCAGTTTCGTTAAACCAAAAGGAAGGAAAAGCAGTGCAGGTTAGGCAGGCGGCGTCAGTACACCGGCGGGGAGATCACCCAGATCACCACGGCCGGTACATCGCCGTCATTGCGCCAAGAATAGGCTTTTCCGGCGAATTGAAAGCTGTCTCCGGCCTGCAGGGTGGTCTGCAATGTGCCGACGGTCAGGGTCAGGCTACCTTGAACAACCACTCCGCCATCTTCACGGTCGGCACGCGGCTTGCCCGCACCGCTGGCTTTGGCAGCAAAGGTCGACTGGATCATCTCGAAGCTGCCCGACAGATGCGGCGACAGCAATTCTTCGCTAAGCCCCGACGCCAAAGACCCGATGGCGGTGCGATCATCGGCGCGCTGGATCGTGCCGCGCTCTTCGGGGCTGCGGCTGGCCGAACGGAAGAAGAAACTGATGGTCACGCCGAAAACATCGGCAATCCGGCCAAGGTCGGAAATCGTCGGCGTGGTCTGGCCGCGTTCAACCTGGCTCAGCCAGCCCACCGAGCGGCCGACCGCTTCCGCAAGATCTTGCAACGTCATGGCACGGGTTTTGCGCAATGCGCGAATGTCTTGCCCCAGCGTGTCGGTCATCATGCTCTCCTTTGCGCTAACGCTGGTATGAAAATGCGCCTCAAGACAAGGTGTGATGTGAAAAAATGCGGAACTAAAAACTCCAAAGTGAATGATTTTGAGCTTAATTTCTCGAAAATGAAAATTTCATTTGAAATTTCATTTCGAAATCTGCACAACGCATCATGCCTTCACACGCGCACGAAAGGTGCATGATCATGTCCAAATCCCCGAAAATACTGTCCAAAGCTCGCGCCGTCATTATTGGAGGCGGGGTGTCGGGTTGTTCGGTTGCCTATCATCTGGCCAAAATGGGTTGGACCGATATTGTTCTGCTGGAACGCAAGCAGCTTACCTCTGGCACCACGTGGCATGCGGCAGGGCTGATCGGGCAGTTGCGCGGGTCGGCCAATATGACCCGTCTGGCGAAGTATTCCGCCGATCTTTACGTCAAACTGGCGGCAGAAACCGGCATTGAAACCGGGATGCGTCAGGTTGGGTCGATTTCGGTGGCACTGACCGAAGCGCGGCGCGAAGAACTGCTGCGCCAAGCTACGGTTGCGCGGATTTTCGACGTGGACGTGACCGAAATTTCGCCATCAGAAGTCAAGGCGATGTATCCGCATCTGAACGTGTCGGATGTGGTTGGCGCGGTGCATCTGCCGCTGGATGGTCAGTGTGACCCCGCCAATATCGCGATGGCTTTGGCCAAGGGCGCCCGGATGCGCGGCGCGCAAATCGTTGAACACACCAAAGTTGTTGGCGTAACCAAAGCGAACGGTCGTGTCACCGGCGTTGATTACATTGATGCCGATGGTGAACCGGGCCATATCGCCACCGATGTGGTGGTTAACTGCGGCGGCATGTGGGGCCGTGATCTGGCCGAAGCCTCGGGCGTAACCCTGCCGCTGCACGCCTGCGAACATTTCTATCTTGTGACCGAACCAATTCAGGGGCTTGGCCACCTGCCGGTGCTGCGGGTGCCGGACGAATGTGCCTATTACAAATCCGACGCGGGCAAGATGATGATCGGCGCCTTCGAACCCAAGGCCAAGCCTTGGGGCATGAACGGCATCCGCGACGACTTCATGTTCGACACGCTGCCCGAAGATTGGGATCACTTCCAACCCATCCTTGAAGATGCCATGAACCGGATGCCGCTGTTTCAGACCGCAGGCATTCACACCTTCTTCAACGGGCCAGAAAGCTTTACCCCCGACGACCGCTATTACCTTGGCGAAGCGCCCGAACTGGGCGGCTATTGGGTGGCGGCGGGATATAACTCGGTCGGGATCGCAGGTTCGGGTGGCGCAGGCATGGCGCTTGCGCATTGGATCGTCGAAGGCGAAGCCCCGTTCGATCTGTGGGAGGTCGATATCCGCCGCGCCCAGCCGTTCCAGAAGAACCGCAAATATCTGAAAGAACGTGTGACCGAAACCCTGGGTTTGCTTTACGCCGACCATTTCCCCTATCGCCAAGTTGAAACCAGCCGTGGCGTGCGCCGGACCCCGCTGCACGAACATTTGAAAGCGCGCGGCGCGGTGTTTGGCGAAGTGGCAGGGTGGGAGCGCGCCAATTGGTTCGCAAACCCCGGACAAGAGCGCGAGTATCACTATTCGTGGAAGCGGCAGAACTGGTTTGAAAACCAGAAGGCCGAACATATGGCAGTGCGCACCGGCGTTGGTTTCTTTGATATGACCTCGTTCGGCAAGATCCGTATCGAGGGGCGTGACGCCTGCGCCTTTCTGAACAAGGTTTGCGCCGCTGAAGTTGACGTGCCGGTGGGCCGGATCGTTTACACCCAGATGCTGAACCGCAAGGGCTGCATTGAAAGCGATCTGACGGTAACGCGGCTGTCGGAAACTGCCTATCTGGCTGTGGTGCCCGGTGCGACCCTGCAGCGTGATCTGGCATGGCTGCGCCGCCATGTCGAAGACGCCTTTGCGGTGATCACCGATGTGACGGCGGCAGAGTCTGTGCTCTGCGTGATGGGGCCAAAGGCGCGCGACCTGATGCAAAAGGTCAGCCCGAACGACTTTAGCAATGCCGCGCATCCCTTTGGAACCATGCGTAATATCGAAATCGGCATGGGGGCCGCGCGGGCGCACCGTGTGACCTATGTGGGCGAACTGGGGTGGGAGCTTTATGTCTCGTCCGATCAAACCGCGCATGTGTTCGAAGCGTTGGAAGAAGCGGGCGCGGACCTTGGGTTGAAGCTGTGCGGTTTGCACACGCTGGACAGCTGCCGGATCGAAAAGGCTTATCGCCACTTTGGCCATGACATCACCGACGAAGACCATGTGCTGGAGGCAGGACTTGGCTTTGCGGTGTCGCGGAAAAAGCCCGACTATATCGGCCGCGATGCGGTGCTGCGCAAAGCCGAGGCCGGTCTTGACCGCAAGCTGGTGCAGTTTCGCCTGACCAACCCAGAGCCGCTGTTGTTCCACAACGAAGCCCTTGTGCGCGACGGGGCA
>JAHEDL010000124.1 GCA_024641255.1 Pseudorhodobacter sp. | reverse complement strand
AGGGTTTCGTCAATGCGGGTAAGCACGGCATCAAGGCTCATCGTCGTCTCCACTTCGTGATCGGCGGCGCAAAGCCTAGCAGGTGAGGGGGGACTGTCCAGTGCTGGCAGCTTGCGGTAAAGAGCGGTAAATTTCGCAAAACCAAGGGATTTGGCATGAAGACGATCATGTTTGGTGCGGTGACGGTTGCGGCTGTGGTTGCCGGAATGGGTGCCGTTATGGCGGGGGCGGCGCCGATCGACGGCAAGGCGGCGAAGGCGCTGTTGTTTGCGCCGGTGAAGGCCGAAGTTGCGGTCAGCCCCACGGTTGATTTGCCGAAAGATCAGGCGACAGCGCTGGAGATGGTTGGCGCGCAGCAGCTTTACTATGGCGCGATTGCGATTTCGCCTGACGAAGGCTTGATGTCAGAAGCCACGGTGGCCGCGGCGAATTACCACGACACCGATGCGGCGTCGGCGGTGGCTTTGGCAGAGTGTAACGCCAAGAAAACCGGCAAATCCGATTGTGTGGTGGCGGCGTTGATCCGGCCCGAAGGCTGGGAAGCCCGCGATCTGCAGCTTTCGTCGGATGCGACGGCGGCGGTCAAGACGCTGAAGGGCGGCACGCTGGCGATTTCGGCGGAAACCGGCGCTTGGGGCGTGGGGGCTGACGAGGCCAGTGCTGTGGCCGATTGCATGGCGAAAAACGATAAGACCAAAGCCTGTATCGTTGTGATTGCACAGTAATTATAGCAATAAAGATCTGTAATCGGGGAGGGGCGGCAAAATGCCCCCTTCCGTTTTTTTGCTGATTGACCCAAGTCAAGGTAACTTGCGGCCATATCTTTAAGACGGCGGCAAGATCAGGAGATCATGATGAATTACGACGCCGCCCTTGATACCGCGATCCAGCGTTTGCACGACGAGGGGCGCTATCGCACGTTCATTGATATTGAACGGCGCAAGGGGGCGTATCCCAATGCGGTTTGGCGCAAGCCCGACGGCAGCGAGGCCGTTATCTGGGCATGGGCCAGCACCCCGAAGTGCTTGCGGCAATGCACGAGGCGCTGGATGCAACGGGGGCGGGCTCTGGTGGCACGCGCAATATTTCTGGCACGACGGTTTATCATAACCGGCTGGAGGCTGAACTGGCCGATCTGCATGGCAAAGAGGCGGCTTTGGTGTTCACCAGCGCCTATATTGCCAATGATGCGACGCTGTCGACGCTGCCCAAGCTGTTTCCCGGCCTGATCATCTATTCCGATGCGTTGAACCATGCGTCGATGATCGAAGGCGTGCGCCGCAATGGCGGGGCAAAGCGGGTGTTTCGGCACAATGACGTGGCGCATCTGCGCGAATTGATCGCGGCGGATGATCCGGCGGCGCCCAAGCTGATTGCGTTCGAATCGATCTATTCGATGGATGGCGATTTTGGCCCGATCAAGGCGATCTGTGATCTGGCCGACGAGGTTGGCGCGCTGACTTATATCGACGAAGTGCATGCGGTTGGCATGTATGGCCCGCGCGGCGCTGGCGTGGCGGAACGCGATGGCCAGATGCACCGGATCGACATTATCAACGGCACTTTGGCCAAGGCCTATGGGGTGTTTGGCGGCTATAT
The DNA here is from genome assembly GCA_024641255.1 of Pseudorhodobacter sp. Classification (GTDB taxonomy): domain Bacteria; phylum Pseudomonadota; class Alphaproteobacteria; order Rhodobacterales; family Rhodobacteraceae; genus Cypionkella. The sequence goes on along the minus strand of JAHEDL010000124.1, from coordinate 6,135 downwards.
TGCTGCAAGTGCGAAGATGGTGGATGCGGTGCGCAGCTATGCGCCGGGCTTCATCTTTACCACCTCTTTGCCGCCGGTGGTGGCGGCCGGTGCGGCGGCATCGGTGCGTATCTTGAAAACCGCACAACACCTGCGAGATGAGCAGCAGACCAATGCGCGCATCCTGAAGATGCGTTTGAAGGGCTTGGGCCTGCCGATCATTGATCATGGGTCACATATTGTGCCTGTGCATGTCGGCAACCCCATCCATTGCAAGATGATGTCTGACATGTTGCTGGAACAGTTCGGCATTTATGTGCAGCCGATCAACTTCCCGACGGTGCCGCGCGGCACCGAACGGCTGCGGTTTACGCCGTCGCCGGTGCATGATGTCAAGCAAATTGACGCACTTGTGAAGGCGATGGATGTGCTGTGGCGGCACTGTGCGCTAAATCGTGCCGAGGCGTCTGCGTAAGTCCTGTTCTGCACATGCAGAATCGCTTGCCCTATGCTAGGTTTTCGCCAATACGACAAATATGAGTCGCGGCCCAAAATCGGGTCCGCGAACGGGGATATCGGGGCAGTCATGAGGCTCAACGGATGATCGGGCGGAGGTTTAAAACTCCGGCATCGGAGGCGGACAAGCCGAAAGGTTTTGACGATTTCGAATTGCGTCTGGGCGACCTGATGCGAGGCGAGCGCGCAACGCTGGGCAAATCGCTGCTGGATATTCAGCGCGAGTTGAAGATCAAGGCAACCTTCATCGCAGCGATTGAAAATGCCGATGTGTCGGCGTTTGAAACCCCCGGCTTCATTGCGGGCAACGTGCGGTCTTACGCGCGCTATCTGGGCATGGACCCGGATTGGGCCTTTGCAAAGTTTTGCCGCGAGGCGAATTTTCAAGTGGCGCATGGCATGTCGGCTGCGGCTTCGTCGGTTTCGATGACCGCACTGCGGGCGCGTCAGGCATCGACCGAGGCGCGCGAAGGCTTTGGCGATTTGAACCCGGCGTTCTTCCCGCGCGCCGAAAGCATTTTTTCCCGCATCGAACCGGGGGCCATTGGGTCTTTGGCGGTGTTGGTGGCGCTGATTGGCGCGCTTGGCTATGGCGGTTGGTCGGTGTTGCAAGAAGTGCAGCGCGTGCAACTGGCGCCGGTTGAACAGGCGCCTGCCGTGGTGGCCGAAGTTGATCCGTTGGCCGATGTGCAGGCATCGCCGGTGGTAAGTGCCGAACAAATGACGCAGGCGGACCCGTTGGCGGCGCAAACCGGCACGGGCGGCGCGATCAGCGCCGATGCAACCACCGCCGATCCGTTGGCACGGGTGTATCAACCAGAGGCTTTGGATGCGCCAGTGCTGACCGCGCGTGATGGCCCGATCGGGTCGATCAACCCGCGAGACGTTGGCGTGTTGCCGCAAGATGCGGGCACGCAGGTGGCACAGGCCGATTCTGATGCGATGGCGCAGGCAATTGACGACACCGTGAAGGTTGTTGCCGATGCCAAGCCGGGTGTCGAAGTGCTGGCAGTGCGCCCGTCTTGGGTGCGCGTTTCGGCGGCTGATGGCACGGTGCTGTTTGAAAAGATTCTGGATGCTGGCGAACGCTATGCGGTGCCGCCGTTGCAAGAGGCGGCGTCGCTGCGGTCTGGCAACTCTGGCTCGATCTATTTCTTGGTGAATGGCAAAACCTATGGCCCCGCGGCGCCCGGCGCGCAGGTGGTCAAGGGGGTTGCACTTTCGCCTGAGGCGTTGACGGGCAAATATGCGCTTGCCGATCTGAACGGAGATGCTGCGCTGGCACAGTTTGTGAATGTGGCAGATGCGGCTGATCCGGCTGCGGTGCCGCCAAGCCCGTCTGAATAAGCAGATGTGATGTTTGCTTTGGCCCCGGAGGTTGCTCCGGGGCTTTTGCACGTCTATCACTTTGCCAAAGAAAAGGATTTCGCCATGACCCACAATCCGATCCGCCCCTGGCGCAACATTGACCGTCGCGTGTCGCGGCAAATTCGGGTGGGCAAAGTGCTGGTTGGCGGCGATGCGCCGATTTCGGTGCAGACGATGACCAACACCATCACCAGCGATGTAAAGGCCACGCTTGAACAGGTGCAGCGCTGCGCGGTGGCGGGGGCAGATATTGTGCGGGTATCAACCCCGGACGAAGACAGCACGCGGGCGCTGAAGGCCATCGTGGCGGAAAGCCCGGTGCCGATCGTCGCGGATATTCATTTTCACTATAAGCGCGCGATCGAAGCCGCCGAGGCGGGTGCGGCCTGTTTGCGGATCAACCCCGGCAATATCGGCGATGCGCGGCGGGTGCGCGATGTGGTGCAGGCGGCGAAAGACCATGGCTGTTCGATCCGCATCGGGGTGAACGCCGGGTCGCTGGAAAAGCATCTGTTGGAAAAATACGGCGAGCCTTGCCCGGATGCGATGGTTGAAAGCGGCATGGATCACATACGGCTGTTGCTGGACAATGATTTTCACGAATTCAAGATCAGTGTGAAGGCCAGTGACGTGTTCATGGCGGCAGCGGCCTATCAGCAATTGGCGCTGGCCACCGATGCGCCGATTCATCTGGGCATCACCGAAGCCGGTGGTCTGGTGTCGGGCACGGTGAAATCGGCGATTGGGCTGGGCAATCTGCTGTGGTCGGGCATTGGCGATACCATTCGGGTGTCGCTGTCTGCCGATCCGGTCGAAGAGGTGAAAGTCGGCTACGAGATATTGAAATCGCTGGGCCTGCGGCATCGTGGGGTGACGATCATTTCTTGCCCGTCTTGCGCGCGGCAGGGGTTTGACGTGATCAAGACCGTGGCGGCGCTGGAAGACCGGTTGGCGCATATCACCACCAGCCTGAGCCTGTCGATCATCGGCTGTGTGGTGAACGGCCCGGGTGAGGCGTTGATGACCGATATCGGCTTTACCGGCGGTGGGGCCGGGTCTGGCATGGTGTATCTGGCGGGCAAGCAAAGCCACAAGCTGGGCAATGACGCGATGCTGGATCACATCGTTGAGCTTGTCGAGAAAAAGGCGGCAGAAATCGAAGCTGCCGCCGAAAGTTGATCTGGCGCAGGGGTGGGGGGCGTTGCTGCCCCCGCCCGTTTACCCTTGGCGTTCGTCGTCGACGATCTTGCGCATGCCGTCCAGCGGCACATAGCCGCGCAGCAAGGTCTGGTCGATCACGAAGGTCGGGGTGCCGCTGATCTGCATCTTGTCGCCAAGATCGCGGTTGGCGGCGATAACGGCGGTGACTTCGTCGCTGCCCATGCGGTCGATAATGGGTTGAGCCTCTAGCCCCATATCGGTGGCAAGCCGGCTCAGGGTTTCGACATCGGGCTGACCGCGCAGCGTGATCAGCGCGTCATGCGCCTTTTTATAGGCTTCGTCGCCGTGCAACTGCCGCACCGCCACCGCAAAGCGGGCGGAGGTGACAGAATCATCGCCCAAGATCGGATATTCTTTCAGAATGAAACGGATGTTGCCGTCCGATTTCACCAATTCTTCAACCTCTTCATAGGCTTTGCGGCAATAGCCACAGCGGTAGTCCATGAATTCAACCACCGTCACATCGCCATTGGGGTTGCCGCCGACCCAGGAATTGGCGTCGCTGAACAGATCGGCCTTATGGTCTTGCAGCAATTGCTGGTCTTGCACCGCGGCGGCTTTGTCTTGGCGGTCTTGCAGCACGTTCATCGCATCCAGCAGCACCTCTGGGTGTTCCAGCAGGTAGGCTTTCACCTCTTCGCGGAAGGCGTCACGTTCGACATCATTCATTTCGCCAAGGCCGCCGGCCAGCGCGGGCACGGCCAACAGGCTGGCCGAAGTGATCAGGGCAGCAAGGCGAGAAAAGCGCATGGGTATTCCTAAGGTTGGGCGCTTGACCAAGGGGGCGCGCCAGTGACACTACGGGGGCGACAATAGGGGTAGGGCGATGGATAGATCAAGCCGGGGTCAGGTTGATCCCTTCATTGTGATGGATATGGTGGCAGAAGCTGCGGCGCTGGAAGCGGCGGGGCGGTCGATCATTCATATGGAGGTGGGCCAGCCGTCTACCCCCGCGCCCAAAGGCGCGATTGCGGCGCTGTCGGCGCAGATGGGGCGCGACGCCTTGGGCTATTCGGTGTCGTTGGGGTTGCCCGCGCTGCGCCAAGGCATCGCGGCGCTTTACAAGCGGTGGTATGGCGTTGATCTGAACCCTGATCGCGTGGTGGTGACATCGGGGTCGTCGGGGGCGTTTTTGCTGGCCTTTACCGCGTTGTTTGATGCGGGCGACCGGGTGGCGATGGGCGAACCGGGCTATCCATCGTATCGGCAGATACTGAAGGCGCTGTCGTTGCAGCCGGTGGGCATACCGACCAGTCTTGAGAACCGGTTTCAGCCGGTGCCAAGCGATCTGGACGGCATTGCGATGAAGGGGCTGATTGTGGCCTCGCCGGGGAATCCGTCGGGCACCATGCTGTCGAAACAGGCGCTGGCCGATCTGATGCACTATGCCGATCAGCGCGGCATCAGCTTTGTTTCCGATGAGATTTATCACGGCCTGCACTATGGCGAGCGGGCACATTCGGCGTTGGAAATCAGCGACAATGCCTATGTGATCAATTCGTTTTCGAAGTATTTCAGCATGACCGGCTGGCGCGTTGGCTGGATGGTGGTGCCCGAAGACCATATTCGCACCGTCGAACGGCTGGCGCAGAACATGTTCATCTGTGCGCCGCATGCGGGGCAAGTGGCGGCGTTGGCGGCGCTTGATTGCATTGACGAATTGGAAGCCAACCGGGTGGTTTACGCCGAAAACCGCCGCCTGATGCTGGAAGGTCTGCCAAAGGCGGGCTTTGACAAGATCGCCCCGCCCGACGGCGCGTTTTACATCTATGCCGATGTGTCAGAGATGACATCGGACAGTTTGGCCTTTGCCAAGGATATTTTGCACAAGGCTGGGGTCGCGGTGACGCCGGGGTTGGATTTTGACCCCAAGCGCGGTGGCAGTTGGCTGCGGTTTTCCTATGCGCGGGCGACGGCGGATATTGTTGAAGGGCTGTCGCGGTTGGCGGCGTATCGGGCAGGTTAGTCGTGTGATTTTGTGTCATTGCTTAGGAAAATCAAGCAGATGAAAGCGTTTTGGGTTGCGGTGTTTCTGGCCCTATGCGGAGTGGCTGCGCCGGTCTGTGCGCAAGAGTTGTCAGCCTTGGCGCGGCTGGATGCGGCGAAATCTGCGATTTCCGATAGCGGTTCTGGCCTTGATATGACGCTGGCGTTGTCGCAGCCGGTGCCGTGGCGGCTGCGCTTTTTGGATGATCCGGCGCGGCTGATCGTGGATTTCCGTGAGGTTGACTGGGCTGGTCTGGCGAATGTGCCGATTGCCAGTGACAAGGTTGTGGCGATGCGGGCGGGGGTGTTTCGGCCCGGTTGGTCGCGGTTGGTGTTGGAACTGGCGGCGCCGATGCTGGTGACATCGTCGGAAATGCGCACCGATGCGGGGGCTGTGGTGCAGTTGCGGTTGGAACCGGCGCAGCAGGCCGAATTTGCGGCACAGGCGGCGCAACCCGAACCGGCAGAATGGGCGCTGCCGAAAGCGGCCACCGTGCCAAGTCTGCCGCCAAAGACGCCGGGCAAGCTGAAGGTGGTTCTGGATCCGGGCCATGGCGGTATTGATCCGGGCGCCGAACGCGATGGCGCCAGCGAAGCCAAGCTGGTGCTGCGGTTCGCGCGCGAATTGAAAGAGCTTTTGCTGCGTGACGGCGGTTTTGATGTGGCGATGACGCGCGAAGACGATGTGTTCGTGCCGCTGGAAACCCGGATTTCGCTGGCGCATGCGGCGGGGGCGGATGTGTTCATTTCGCTGCACGCCGACGCGATTGCCGAAGGCGAAGCGGTGGGGGCCACGGTATATACGCTTGCGGCGGATGCCAGCGACGAGGCTTCGGCGGCGCTGGCCGAACGCCACGACCGTGATGATCTGTTGGCGGGCATGGATTTGACGCAACAAGATGATCTGGTGGCTTCGGTGTTGATGGATATGGCGCGCACCGAAACCACGCCGCGCACCGCGCGTCTGTCGCAGGCTTTGGCCGATGCGATCAAGGCGCAAGGGGTAAAGATGCACCACAACCCACAGCAGCAGGCCAGCTTTTCGGTGCTGAAATCGGCGGATAT
>JAHEDL010000110.1 GCA_024641255.1 Pseudorhodobacter sp. | reverse complement strand
GCCGATGCGCCCAAACCGCCCGCATATCCCTTCTCTTCCATCAATTTCAAAGAGCAAGGACACAAAACAAACAGCACACCCGAACTTCGGGCGTATCTGCCGTCTCATCTCCAGAATTTCGATACAGGCGTCTCAACCCGCTCCCCGCTTCCCAACCACCGCATCGCTGCGCCGCGTCGTCTTCGGTGAGGCAGCTTCTAGGCAATCAACAAATCACCCGCAAGACCAAAAACGCAACAACATCGCTTTTTCTTTGCAATACTTTGCCACCACACAATATCTTGCGTTTGCAGCGCCTTAGGGCACAAGACCAGCAGAAGCTACCGACGACGCGGCACCATTTGGCCTATGCCAAGCGGTTTTGGCCGCATTTTCCACCACCGTATTGCCAGCAGTGCAACGACTGCGGCCAGATACAGGCTGGACTGCAATGTATAGACCTTGCCGATCATCACAAAATGCACAGCCCCCGCCACCGTTGCAGGGTAGGCCAAGCGATGCAGACGCTTCCAACTGGCCGCCCCCATCTGCCGAATCGCCACGTTGTTCGAGGTAATCGCCAGCGGCACCAGGGCAAGAAACGCCGCGAAGCCGATGATGATATAGGGGCGCTTCACCAGATCATTGGCGATTTCAGCCCAGCGCAGACCCATATCCAAGGTCAGCCAGCTGGCGAAGTGCAACACCACAAAGCCAAAGCCGACCAGACCAATGGGGCGGCGAAACTTGATCAGGTTCAAGCCAACCCAACGCAGCGGCGTTATACACAGGGCCGCGATCAAGAGCTGCAGGCCGCGTTCGCCAAAGCCGCGCTCTAGCGCTTTGACAGGATCGGGGCCGGCGCCGCCGGAAAGTGCCAGAAAGATCATCCAAGCCGCAAGCGCGGCGCCCGCCAGATAGATGCTCCAGCTTGGCACGTTGCGGAAGAAACGGTTCGCGGCTTCCATCCTAGTAATCCTTCGTCAGATCTTGGCCGGCATACAGACTGGCAACCTGATCGGCATATCCGTTGAACTTCAGCGTATCGACGCGGCCCGCAAACAAACCGCCGCCAATTCGCCGCTCACTGGCCTGCGACCAGCGTGGATGGTCAACCTCGGGGTTCACATTGGCGTAGAAGCCATATTCATTCGCGGCCAGGGTGTTCCAGGTGGTGACCGGCTGCGTCGCGGTCAGCGAAATCCGCACAAGCGCCTTGGCCGATTTGAAACCGTATTTCCACGGCACAACCAAGCGGATCGGCGCACCGTTCTGTTTCGGCATCGGCTGGCCATAGATCCCCGTCGCCATGATCGTCAAAGGATGCATCGCTTCATCAAGCCGCAAGCCTTCGCGGTAGGGCCAGTCGATCATGCCGCCAACCTGCCCCGGCATTTCTTCGGGCCGCACCAGCGTTTCAAACGCCACATACTTGGCGCCCGCCTGTACCCCCAGCTTGTTCAACAGCCCCGACAGTTGAAAGCCGTTCCACGGCACCACCATCGACCATGCCTCGACACAGCGAAACCGATAGATCCGCTCCTCCATCGGCAGGCCATCGATCAGGTCCGCCAGACTATAGGTGCCGGGCCGGTCCACCAAACCATCCACCACCACAGACCACGGGTCGGTCTGCAACTGCGCGGCATAGGCGGCGGGGTCGGCCTTGTCATAGCCAAACTCGTAATAGTTGTTGTAGTTTGAAATGTCCTCAAGGCTGTTCGGCGCCTCATCGGTGGAATAGCCCGCCGCAAACGCGGGCGATCCCGCCAACGCGGCCATGCCAGCCATAATCTGCCGCCGGTTCAGGAAAAGCTGCTTCGGCGTAACGTCGCGATAGGTCAGGTCGCTATAAGCTAGGTCGGGGCGATAACTCATAATCTTCTCCATCAATGCTTGATATGAAGATGGAGGAACCCTGCGAAAAGGCAAAACAACGCTGCTCACATCTGCGGCAGGCGATTGAAACATTTCCGCCGCAAGCACCGTCGCCCTGACGGACACCCTGCGCCCCACAACAATATCAATCGCTTAGACGAAGACGCTCACACTTTTTTAACTTTTACCCAAGCGCCGCAACTTGCGTTCGACGATCGGCATGGTCAGCAAGGTGCTGCCAACCGCCATCAACAACAGCGCGGTAAAGCTGGCGCTTGTGATGATAGCCTTGTCCAACAAAATATTGGCAAAGATGATCATGATCAGCGCCTTGGTCTGCAGCATCCAGCCAATCACCGCCGCCTCGCCCTTGGGCCAGCCCAAAATCCGCCCGGCCAGATGCACGCCAAGCAGCTTCCCGGCGACAGAAACCACCAGCAACAGCAGCCCGGCCGCAAACACCGATGCGCCGCCCATATCCCACGCTGTCCGCAACCCCGTCGACAGAAAGAAGATCGGCATCAAGGCAAGCAACAGCATATCGCGGAACGCCGCCATGCGGTCATGGCCAAACCATTTGCCATCCAGCACCGCCCCCGCCAAGAACGCCCCCACCATATAGTGCAAACCGGCCCGATCCGCGAACAGACCACAGCCCACCATCCAGATCAGCCCCGCCGCCCAACGGTCATTTTCACGCAAACGCGGAATCAACCGCCGCATCGGCTCTGCCAACAGCGCAAAGAACAACGCAAAGCCAAGCTGCAGGCTTAATTGCTGCACATCCATCAAGATCAGCGCCAGCACCACCCAAATCGCAATATCGTCCAACGAGGCATAGCGCAAAATCCGCTGCCCCAAAGGATGCCGCATCAGATCAAGGTTGCTTAGAAACATCAGCAAGATCGGCAGCGCCGTCACCGCACAAGACATGCCAAGGCCCAAGACCGTCTGCCACGCCGCACCGCCCGGCCCCACCCAACCGGGGCGCTGCACCAATACCAACGCTGCAAGGCTGCCCAACACCAACGGCACCACCAACGCCAGCCCCGACGTGATGCCGGTTTCGCGCCGCTGCCGCCAAGCCTCGGAAAGGTCCAACTCCAACCCCGCCAGCCAGACAAACAGCATCACCCCCCACCACGCGATGCCGTTCAGCGCCGAAATCACCTCGGGCCGGAAGATCGTGGCATAATAATCTGGAAACACCGCGCCCAGCGCCCCCGGCCCCAACACGATGCCGCCGATGATCTGCACGACCACCAAGGGCAAGGCATTGCGCCCGCCCAGCGCCCGCCACAGGCCATAAGGCACCGCAAAAATGATCAGCAAGGCGATCAGAAAAGTCTCGGTAACAGACATGCGGCCCCCAGATATACCGCCCGTTTCTGCGGGGCCGCACCGTGGCGGTCAAGCCAGAATGAAAAACGGGAAGCGGCTGATGCCCCTTCCCGCTTTGCTTCATCTTGGCCTAAATATCCCGGGGTGCGGGGCAGAGCCCCGCCCGCCCGACACCGGCGCCTCGGCCCGGATCAATGCACCACGGCTTGCGCAGGCCGCTCGCGCCGCGATGCCGACACGCGGTCGCCAATCAGCAAGCCATCGGCACCGGCGCTGACCTTGATCGTCGCCCCGTCCAGCACATCGCCCGCCAAGATCATCTCGGCCAAGGGGTTTTGCAGGTGGTTCTGGATCACCCGCTTCAACGGCCGCGCCCCGAACACCGGATCATAGCCTTCATCCGCCAGCCATTGCTTGGCCTCGGCATCCAGATCCAGCGTGATCTTGCGCCCAGCCAAACGCGCCTCTAGCCGACGCAGCTGAATCTCGACGATGCCGCTCATATCTGCGCGGTTCAACCGGTCGAAGATGATCTGCTCGTCCAGACGGTTCAGGAATTCGGGGCGGAAATGCTGCCGCACCGCTTCCATCACCTCGGCCCGTGCCAGCGCTTGGTCGGCGCCTTCCGGCAGTTCCGACAAGGCGCGCGCCCCAAGGTTGCTGGTCAGGATGATCAGCGTCTGCTTGAAGTCCACGGTGCGGCCCTGACCATCGGTCAGCATGCCGTCGTCCAGCACCTGCAACAGCACGTTGAACACGTCGGGGTGGGCCTTTTCCACCTCGTCAAACAGCACCACCTGATAAGGCCGCCGCCGCACGGCTTCGGTCAGCACCCCGCCTTCGTCATAGCCAACATAGCCCGGAGGCGCGCCAATCAGGCGGCTTACCGAATGTTTCTCCATGAACTCCGACATATCAATCCGCACCATCGCGCTGTCGTCGTCGAACAGATATTCCGCGACGGCCTTGGTCAGTTCGGTTTTACCCACGCCGGTTGGCCCCAGGAACAAGAAGCTGCCCAATGGCCGGCCTTCGTCATTCAGGCCCGCCCGCGCCCGCCGCACCGCGTTCGAAACCGCAACCACTGCAGCGCGCTGACCGATCACGCGCTTGCCCAGTTCTTCTTCCATCTTCAAAAGCTTTTCACGCTCGCCTTCCAGCATCTTGGCCACCGGAATACCGGTCCAGCGTTCGATCACTTCGGCAACCTGCTCGGGCCAGACGGCTTCAGAAACCAAGGCCTCGCCCTCGCGCGCTTCGGCCTCGGCCAAGGCCTTTTCCAGCCCCGGAATCCGGCCATACTGCAATTCGCCCGCCTTGCCGAAATCGCCTTCGCGCTTTGCGTGCTCCAACTCGGCACGGGCACGGTCAAGCTGCTCTTTCAGATCGCGCGCCACTTCAAGGCTGTCGCGCTCTGCCTGCCACTTGGCGGTCATGCCCGCCGATTGCTGTTGCAGGTTCGCGAGTTCAAGTTCCAGCTTTGCCAGCCTGTCCTTGCTTGCCGCATCGTCTTCTTTCTTCAGCGCTTCGGCTTCGATCTGTAACTGCAGGATCTGGCGATCCAACTGGTCCAGTTCTTCGGGTTTGCTGTCCACCTCCATCCGCAACCGGCTGGCGGCTTCGTCAACAAGGTCGATCGCCTTATCGGGCAAGAAGCGGTCGGTGATATAGCGGTGCGACAGCGTTGCCGCCGCCACCAGCGCCGAGTCTGAAATCCGCACGCCGTGGTGCAGTTCATACTTTTCCTTGATGCCGCGCAGGATCGAAATGGTGTCTTCCACCGTCGGCTCTGCCACCATCACCGGCTGGAAACGCCGCGCCAATGCGGCGTCTTTTTCAACGTATTTGCGGTATTCATCCAAGGTGGTGGCCCCAACGCAGTGCAACTCACCCCGCGCCAGCGCCGGTTTGATCAGGTTGGCCGCATCCATTGCACCGTCAGATTTACCAGCGCCAACCAGCGTGTGCATTTCGTCGATGAACAAAATGATCTGCCCTTCGGCCGAGGTCACCTCGTTCAGCACCGCTTTCAGACGCTCTTCAAACTCGCCGCGATACTTCGCGCCAGCAATCAGCGCGCCCATATCCAGCGCCATCAGCTTTTTGTGGCGCAGGGATTCCGGCACGTCACCGTTAACGATGCGCAACGCCAAACCTTCGGCAATCGCGGTTTTCCCCACGCCCGGTTCGCCAATCAGCACCGGATTGTTCTTGGTCCGGCGGCTCAGCACCTGCATCGCGCGGCGAATTTCCTCGTCCCGCCCGATAATCGGGTCAATCTTGCCCTGCTCTGCCGCTTCGGTCAGGTCGCGCGCATATTTCTTCAAGGCGTCATAGCCTTCTTCGGCCGAAGCCGTGTCCGCCGTGCGCCCCTTTCGAATATCATTGATTGCCGCGTTCAGCTTTTGCGCCGAAACCGCCCCGGCATCCAACGCCTCTTTCGCCTTTGACGAGACCATCGCCAAAGCCATCAAGATCCGCTCTACCGGAACAAAGCTGTCGCCCGCCTTCTTGGCGACCTTTTCTGCCTCGTCCAATACCTTGACCAAGCCTGTGTCCATGAACGGCTGCGCATCACCCGTCACCTTCGGCAGCTTGCCCATCGCAAGCGCCAAAGCCTCAACCACGCGCGCAGGTTCGCCACCTGCCCGCCGGATCAGGTTGCTGGCAAGCCCCTGATCATCATCCATGATCGCTTTCAGCAAATGTTCGGGCGCCAGCCGCTGATGGCTTTCCCGCATCGCAATGGTCTGCGCCGCCTGAATAAAGCCGCGCGACCGCTCCGTGAATTTCTCTAAATTCATCGGCCATTCTCCTTTTCGTTAAGCGCCCCCGCAATGCCCGGATACCCAGCACACCCGCTTCGGCCTTACCCTTGATTTGGGGAGTGGTTTTCCGCTTTGCAATGGCTTTCACCACTGAATCGCAGCCAAATTTACCCGATTTCGCCGCGCCACCCTATCCCAAAGAATGGGCGCAATAACCGCCTGTCTGCTGCCCTAACCGCACGGCGCGCGGTATAACTTTGTCATAAGCTGTGCCCGATTAGACGTTTGTTCATCAAAAGGTTGTCCGCCATGTCCTTCGTAGATCACTCTGCACATTCGATGCTGAACGTATCTGCCTATAAAATCATGGCGCTTGAAATCGCTGACAACATTCGCACCCTTGCAGAGAATGCCATGGCTTTTACCAAAAGCGACGACGTTTTCACCGCAAGCCGCCTGAAATCGGCGCGCTTGCCCGCCATCGACAGCTGCCAGACCAGCATCTTCCGTGAATTGCGCTGCCGCGAGGCCATGCAAGCCCGCGCCAACGGCGAAGAAACCGTGCGTCCGGCGCGCGTCGGGCTGTTTGGCCGCGTGTTCGCCCAAACATCGACCTCATTGCAGTGATCGAACTGCCGCGACCCTTGCGTTAAAATGGGGGCAAGCTGCAGTCCCTTTCCAGTTGGTATGCCCCACCCCGGCCGAGCGTTTTGCTCCTCCGGGTTTTTTCGTTTCGAATCGGCCGCAGCGGCTTTAGGCACCGCCAAGGCGGTAAATCCCATGCCGCCCTTGCAAATCGGTGTAAATTCCGTGAATGACGGCTTTCCGCCGAAAGGCAAACTCCGTATCGGCGTGATGTTGCGTGGCGTCGTGCGCTTTGCGGAAATCTTCAGCCTTCCGCTTGCCCCGCGCCCACATTGCGGCCCATTGAAATGCCAAAGAACCAGAAGGCGGCAATAGATGCAGGATATCTTACAACCATTGCTTCACAAAGCGCAGGTCCAGAACCTGCGCCTGCATCTGGGCCGCAGCGGGCTTTGGATCGGCGATTCTGCGCAATTGCGGATGATGAATGACGGCCATGTCGGCATTTTTGCGCAAACCCGGCGGTCATGGGGCGGGCTGTTCTTGCAGCGCCGGTTGGTTCAGGTCGGTCAGCTTGGCGCCGAAGACAGCGACCTGCTGGCAGTGCCGCTGCGCGATGGTCACCGCCTGCGCGTGCGCATCGTCGGCGTCACCCCCGAACATCTGGCCACCGAAACCGGACCAGAGATGTTCATTTCGGTCTGGGCGAATTCGCACAAGATGATGATGCCGGCTCAGTTGGCGTAACGCACATAGGCAAACCCGCTGGAATCGGGCGCCCAGTTTGGCACGTTCATCGTGCCTTGGCCGCCATTGATCTCTAAAATCCGCCGCCGGTTGCCGCCATCGGGGTCGCACAGGCAAAGCGCCACCGGTAAATTTGCCGGATGCCCCAAAGTGCCGGGCGGATAGGCCAAATACAGCAGATGCTGCCCATCTGGTGACGGATGCGGAAACCAGTTCACGCAGTCATCGGCGAACAACTTGCGCTGATCTCGGCCATCCGCCTGCATCACCCAGATTTGCGCATGGCCGTCGCGGTCGCAATTATAGTAAATCTGGCTGCCATCGGCGGAAAAATCAGGGCCGTCACACTGACCTTCCGCCATGGTCAGGCGGCGTTCGGGTTCCCCCGGCACCAGCGTATACACATCAATCACCCGGTCGCCGCCGCGCGCCGCAACATAGGCTAGCGTGCGGCCATCCGGCGACCAGCCGTGCCACCAGCTTGGGCTTTGCGGCGAAACCTTCACCGGATCGCCGC